>DASSRV010000091.1:0-11597 GCA_035701605.1 Gammaproteobacteria bacterium | reverse complement strand
TGGTGAAC
The DNA here is from genome assembly GCA_035701605.1 of Gammaproteobacteria bacterium. Lineage (GTDB taxonomy): Bacteria > Pseudomonadota > Gammaproteobacteria > Natronospirales > REEB76 > DASSKW01. The sequence goes on along the minus strand of DASSRV010000091.1, from coordinate 11,589 downwards.
TGCGTGTTACCCGTGCTTTGCCAGTGCTTGAGACTGAATGCAATGCCGCCGAGCGTGGTATTGCCGTAGGCATTCCAACTGCGATTGGTGTAGCCGTTGTCGAAGGCGGTGCCGGCCACGGCGGGGAATCCGGTGGTGTGGTAATTGCTGGCGGAGATGCCGAACGCGCTCTTGTCCTCGCCATAGCTGAAACGCCCGCCGTTCTCGTACGTGCCGTAACGGCCGGCACCGGCATAGGCGCCGTACTGCGTGCCGGTTTCCGACTGACGGGTGATGATGTTGATGACGCCGCCGATGGCATCGGAACCATAAAGCGCCGCGCGCGGGCCTTTCACGATTTCGATGCGCGCGATGTCGTCCAGCCGGATATTGGTCAGCGCCGCGCCGTTGCCGGTAGCCGGATTGATGCGCACGCCGTTGACCAGCACCAGCGTCTGGTTGCTGTTGGTGCCGCGCAGGAACAGCGACACCGGCTGCCCCGGTCCGCCATAGGCGGCGATGTCGAGGCCGGCGTATTGCCGCAGCACACCGCTGACATCCTGCGCGCCGCTCAACTGGATCTGTTGCGCGGTAATGACGATGACCGGCGCGACTTCCTGATCCGCGGTCAGCGCGGTGCGCGTGGCGGTGACGGTAATGGGGTTGTTGATGGTGATGGTCTGGTCCGCGAAAGCGCCGGCCGAAAGACTTGCAAGCAGCGCCGCGGCGCCGCCGGACAGGATGATCTTGTGCATGATGGACTCCTCACGCCGCTCGCCCGCATGCGTGAAACAACGGTGACAACATCAGCGTGAGGAGAATGAATACGAGGGGTCGGAGCCCGTTCGCATTGCCCGCCGCAACGCCGATACCTTGCCGAAAGGCCGGTCTCCGGGCTCGCGAGCGGGATGTCTTCCCGGGCCTGTCGCCTTCCCGTGTCCGTGTCGGACGCAGTGGCTTCGTGACAGGCCGCAACTCGCCTACCGTTGCGGGGGCAGCGCCGGAATTGCTCCTTGATGCAGAGCGCACCGGCTTCCCGAGTATCGTCCGCAAGGACGACGCCTCAAGGCCGCGCCACTGTAGAAGCACGCGATGCGGCTGTCAAGATTGGCAGGGTTGTTTTCTTCGTCATTCCCGCGCAAACGGGAATCCAGAGCTTAGAAATTATCCAGCCGTTCGTGTTGAGTCCTTCGACAAGCTCAGGACTGGCGAAGTCGGGACACATAAAAATCATGTGCTTAACCCCCTTCGACTTCGCGCCTGCGGCGCTACGCTCAGGGCGAACGGGATTTTGAGATTAGTTCTAAAAATTATCCAGCCGTTCGTGTGGAGTCCTTCGACAAGCTCAGGACTGGCGAAGTCGAAACACATAAAAATCATGGGCTTAACTCCCTTCGACTTCGCGCCTGCGGCGCTACGCTCAGGGCGAACGGAATCTTGAGAGCGGCGCTACGCTCAGAGCCTGCCCCGGACTTGACCGGGGGCGAACGAGATCTTGAAATCAAGTTCTAATAGTTTGTTGAAAAACGGACATCCTGCCGTTTTTCAAGTCGCAAGTCCGGCTTATGTCCGGACTTGCTCCCGCCCCATCAAGCACTTGCGTACTTGATGGGCGTGCGGGACATTCGTGTCCCGCTTTAGCAGGCTGTTTTCAACAGCCTGCTGAATCAATCAGAAATTCATTTCTCCAAAAAGAAACCCCGCCGTGGCGGGGTTTCCCGTACGCGCGCGATGCGCGGGATTACGGTATGACCTGCATGGCGGTGCCGTTCTGAAGATTCTCGAGCGCCTGCCTGGCCATTGCCGCGGCTTGTTTTTCACCGCTCGCATAATCCTTGGGATTGTTGACCTGCGTGAGAATCTTGTAGCCGTTCTGGATCAGCCGCAACTGCACCGAGGCGGCATCGGGGCCGGTGGTGTTGTCGGTGTAGAACGCACCGGGACCGAAACCCTCCACCGGATGAATCTCGATGGGTTTCAGGTTGTTCTTGAACAGCGCCTTGTTCTGCTCGGCGTCCGCATTCAGGTCCGCAACCGGATCCTTGATCTTGTCGGCGCTCTGAATCCTGATCAGGCCGTAAACCGTGCCCTTGTCATCGGTGTATTCACAGACCTTGATCGGAGAGCTGTCTCCGGAGAGCTTGAACGCGATGAGATTCTCATGCCCCAGAATCTTGCTGGCCTGCGCATTGTTGATGGCGAGGCAGGCAGCCAGGACTTTTTTGGCATTGGGGTTGGGCGCGCTGCTCGGTGAGCAGGCATTCAGGGTCAGCGCCGCGAGGGCGCACAGGATGAATGCGGCGAGTCGGATCGGTCGCGTCATGTCGGATGCCTCTGGGAACGGGAACGTGAATGGGGTGGGGTGACCGGGGAGCATACCGCAAACCGGCTGCGGCGTCAGGTGCGGGCGTCACGCTCCGGCGCGAACAGTGTGCCGCCCGGCCAAGCCACCGGCCGCACCGGGATGCCGTAGAGCCGGCTCAGGTTCGGTCCGTTCAGCACGGACTGTGTGGTGCCGTAGAGGGTTTCACCGGCGCCGAACATCAGCAGCACGTGGCTGCAGAAGCGTGCCGCCAGGTTCACGTCGTGCAGGCTGAGCACCACCAGCCGCTGACGTGCGTGCACAAGCTCGGCGAACAGGCCGAGCAGGCTCATCTGATGATGCAGATCGAGCTGGTGGGTGGGCTCATCCAGCAGGAACACCTCGGGGTCCTGCGCCAGGATGGTGGCGATGGCGAGCCGGCGGCGCTCGCCGCCCGACAACTGCGTCTGCGCGCGCTGTTCCAGGCCTTCGAGTCCGACCGCGCGCAGTGCGCGGCGGGCGATGGCGACATCGCGGTGCGATTCCCAGCGCCAGAATGCGATGTGCGGGTGCCGCCCGATGAGCGCGGTTTCCAGCACCGATGCCGGCAGGCTGTCTTCCTGTTTCTGCACCAGGAGTCCGAGCGTGCGCGCGATGCGCCGGCGCGGCAGCGTGTGCAGGGGCAAGTCCGCGAGCCGCACGTCGCCCCGCGCAGGCGCGCGCAATCCGGCCAGCGTGTGCAGCAGCGTGGTCTTGCCGATGCCGTTTGCCCCCAGCACGCCGAGGCACATGCCGGCACGCAGCTCCAGCTCCAGCTTGCGGCACACCTGTTTACCCGCGATGTTGATATCGAGCGCGCGGACGGCGAGCAGCCCGGTACTCACAGCGGTCCCCGCGCGCGGTTCAGCAGATACAGGAACAGCGGTACGCCGATGGCCGCGGTCAGCACGCCCACCGGCAACTGGCGCGGCGCCAGCAGGGTGCGCGCCAGCATGTCCGCCAGCATCAGCAGGCTGCCGCCCGCCAGCACCGCGCCCGGCAACAGGCTGCGGTGATCGCTGCCGCTCACCAGTCGCAGCATGTGCGGAACCACCAGCCCGACAAAACCGATGGCGCCGGCCTCGGTGACCGCCACGGCGGTGAACAACGAGGCGGCGATATAGATGCTGATGCTGAACGGCCGCACCGCGATGCCGAGCGCCTCGGCCAGGGTTTCGCCGCGCGACAGCACGTTCAGATGGCGTGCGAACGGCAGCCATGCCAGCAGGCCGAGTCCGAGCACCACCAACGGCAGCGCGCTGGTGCCGCGATAGGACAGATCGCCCATCAACCAGAACAGCATGCTGCGCAGGCTGGCGTCGTCGGACAGCACCAGCATGAAACTGACCGCGGCGCCCCAGCCGAACGCCACCACAATGCCGGTAAGCAGCAGACGGGTCGGCGTCCAGCCGCCGCGACCGTGCGCGAGCACGAACACGATCAGCATGGAAACCAGCGCGCCCACGAAGGCGCTGCCGCTGAGCCAGTAGCCGCCGAATCCCGCCAGCAGGGCACCCAGTGCACCGGCCGCGGCGCCGCCGGATACGCCCAGTACATAGGGATCGGCGAGTGGATTGCGCAGCAGTACCTGCATCAGCGCACCGGCTAGCGCCAACAGGCCGCCGGTGGCGAAAGCGGTCAGCGTGCGCGGCAGCCGCAGTTCCAGTATCAGCGTGCGTGTGAGCGGATCACCGTGTCCGGTGAGCGCGGCCAGCACCTGCGAAACCGGCAGCGACACGCTGCCGACGGCAAGCGCCACACAGAACATCAGCAGCGTGAGTATCACGAGCATGAACAGCATGGGTGCGGGATGCAGGGAACGCTGCATGTTCAGTCCGTGTGCGTTACCGGCACGCGTTCGGGATTGCTGTTGCAAGTCGGCATGATGTGGTCGGATGACGCGAGCTGCATGGCGGGAGGTCCGCAAACCCGGGCGGAGCCGGCAGGTTAATGAAATCCCGCTGTGATTGCCAGTGCACGGCGCTTTATGGAACACTCGCGGGCATGAGCGTGCAAGACACCACGGCCGGCGGCAGCGTGATAGATGCGCAAGGGTATCGTGCCAATGTAGGCATCATCCTGTGCGACGGCGCCGGTCGCCTGTTCTGGGCGCGACGCACGGGGCAGACCGGCTGGCAGTTTCCGCAGGGCGGCATCCAGCCCGGCGAGACGCCGGAGCAGGCGCTGTTCCGCGAATTGCAGGAGGAAGTCGGTCTGCACGCGCAGCATGTCGAACTGCTCGGCAGCACGCGTGACTGGCTGCGTTACCGCCTGCCGGAACGCTATCAGCGTCCCGACAGCTTCCCCTTGTGCATTGGCCAGAAGCAGCGCTGGTTTCTGTTGCGGTTCGTCGGTGAGGATGCCGCGGTGCGGCTGGATACCGGGCCGGAACCGGAATTCGAGGCCTGGCGCTGGGTCGAGTACTGGCACCCGCTCAGCGAGGTAATCTTCTTCAAGCGCGAGGTGTATCGCAGCGCACTGTCGGAATTCGCGCCGCTGCTGTCCGTGGACACGCGACCGCCGCTGCCGGATCAGTGATCCCTTGCAGTTTGCGCCAGTGCGCGCAGCGCTTCGCCGCTGAGGCGGTTGATTTTCCATTCCGAAATGATTTTCGCACCCAGCCCCTCATAGAACCGGATCGCGGGCGTGTTCCAGTCCAGCACCGCCCATTCCAGCCGGCCACAGCCACGTTCCAGTGCAAGCTGCGCCAGATGCGCGAGTAAAAGTTTGCCGCAGCCGCGGCCACGCCAGGCCGGTTTCACGAACAGGTCCTCGAGATACAGGCCGGGCCGGCCGAGAAAAGTCGAGAAATTGTGGAAGAACAGCGCGAAGCCGACCGCTTCGCCCGCGCATTCCGCGATCACCGCTTCCGCATGGGGATGTGCGCCGAACAATTCGCGCGCGATGTCGGCTTCCGTTGCCACCACTTCATTCGCGAGTTTTTCATATTCCGCCAACTCCCGGATCAGGGCCAGGATCACGGCGCTGTCCTCGCGCCGCGCCGGACGGAGATGAAAGGTGGCGGACTCGGACATCGTGACGGCTCCGGGATGAACGAGCCGTCACTGTAGCCTCAGAAGAACTCGTATTCCAGTCGCAGCACCAGGGTCAGATCGGGCGCGGACTTGTTGATCCCCGCCAGGAGCCCCGCGCTGTACTCGAATTCGTTGCCTCGTGACGAGGCGAGTTCCCCGTAAAACACCGGCCCCAACTGGTAGGCATTGTCTTCCGGCAGGGCATAGATTTCGATGCCCGGCGCGAAGGTCTGTCGCCACTGGTAACTCAGGCTGTAGGCGCCACGGAATTCAAATTCACGCTCCGCGCCACTGCCGATTCCCCGTTCCCAGATCAGGTTCAGGCGCTGCACCATGCGGCCGTCACGCCGTTCGAACAGGGGACCGAATTCGATCTCGTCGGACTGGCCAGGCTGCGTCTTGAATTCCCAGGCGGCCAGGAAGCCGACATCGGCCCAGTATTCACCCGGTTCGGTGAGCTGGAAGGTGTTTTCGAATTCGCGCGCCTTGAGGTATTGCCCGCCACCGGGTGTATGCGCGTATTCGCCGAGGTAGATTTCCGGTTTCCACCACGAGGTGAAGGCGTGTGCAACGGAGAACTGGTAACTGTATTCACCGCTGAGCGCGGCGTCGCCGTCGTCGAAGCGATGGCCGCGGAACTCGACTTCCGACTGCCCGGCCGCGACATGGGGCGAATACACGATGTAATCGCCGGCTTTTGCCGTGAGAGGCAACATCAGGCCGAGGCCGAGCGCGGCCAGGGCCGTCATTGAAGACGCGAAGCGCATGAAGTTCTCCGTTGCAAGTACAGTCAATCAATACCCGCCCGTGATGCGGAAAGCATCATGGGCAAGCTCAGGAATCAGGAATGAGCCGGGCTGTCTGCGGCAGGCGCCGCGGATGCGGTCTGTTGCGGGCGTGGCCGTCCGGCGCGCGCACCGACGATGCGCATCAACACCAGGATCGTCACCAGCGTGACGACGTAGAACAGCACTTCGATGCCGGACGGGCGCGCGATGTAGCCGACCAGGATGTGCAGCAGCTTGCCGAGCAGGCTGTGCTGACTCAGGATGCCGGAGGTGTTCCACAGGCTGTTGCCGAGCGACGGCAACCAGCCAGCCTGATTCAGGAAGCCCGCGGCCTGCGCCGCAAGACCGGCGGTGAGCAACAGGATCATCCAGCCCGTCACGGTGAAGAAATAGCGGATCGGGATGAACAGCAAGCTGCGGTAGAGCAGCGCACCCACGATGACGCCGGCCACGAGGCCGCCGAAACCACCGGCGGTCATGCCGAGGGCCTGGCCGCCGCTTGCGGCGATCGCCCACAGGAACAGCACCACTTCCGAACCTTCACGCATGACCGCTACCAGCGTGATGATCATGAGCGCGGCCAGGGTCTTGTTGCCGGCCTGCACGGCGGCGCCGACTTCGCGGATTTCGTGCGCAAGCTGGCGGCCGTGGCTGCTCATCCAGACGTTGTGCCAGGCCAGCATCACCACCGCGATCAGGAGCACCGTCGCATTCAGCAGCGCCTGTCCAGCACCCGCGAACGCGCCCGCAATCGCGCCCGCGAACAGCGCCACGATGGCGGCGCCCGCGATCCCCAGCACGATACCGCCGACGACCCAGCGGCCGCGTTGTGCCACGCCACGGCTCGCACCGAGCACGATGGCGACGATGAGTGCCGCTTCCAGCACTTCACGGAACACGATGACGGCGGTGGCGAGCATGACGCGGACTCAGCCGGCCGTGGCCGGTGCAGCGACGACGATCCAGCCCACCGACTGCTGGTGGAAATCGTTGAAGAACTGGTACTTGCCGGGTTCCAGCGGCCCGATGAACACCTTGACCTGACTGTGGCCCGGCACGATCACTTCGCGCGACAGGTCGTAACTTTCGAATTCAGCCGGCAGCGCGTCCTCGTTGACCACCACCAGCTCGATCTTGACGCCCGCCGGAATCGTGAGCTGGTCCGGGGCAAAGCCCTGATTGCGGATGGTGAGCTGATGGCTGGGGGCCTCAGCGGCAAAGGCCGGTGCGGCCAGTATCAGGCCGGCGCACAGGATCGGGGTGACAAAGCGGGACAACATGCTGGACCTCGGTTCGGGAAATGAATCGGCTGCCTTGGCGGACAGTATAGCGACGGCAATTCTAATTGACAATCATTCTCATTCATAGATGAAGCTCGCCTTGATTCCGGCGGAGAACCGTATGCGAATCAGGGGCTTAGATGCGGTTTCAGGACGGCCAGCAGCACGATGGCCACCAGCAGCAGACCGGGAAATTCGTTGAACCAGCGGTAAAACCGCGCGCCGTGACGATTGCGGCCGAGCCGGAAGCCGCGCATCAGGAAATAACAATAGAAGTGGTACAGCAGCAGCAAAACCACCAGCCCGAGTTTGACGTGCAGCCAGCCCGGCATGGGCAGGAACCAGCCCAGCAGCAGCCAGATGCCGAAGCACAGGGTGCCAATGGCGCCGAGCGACATGATGGCGAACAGGCGCCGCTCCATGACGACGAACCGCCGCAAGCCGGCCTCGTCGCGCGCCTCGGCGTGGTACACGAACAGGCGCGGCAGGTAGAACAGGCCCGCGAACCAGGTCACCATGAAAACGAGGTGGAAGGCTTTTACCCAGAGCATGGCGTGGCATCCGCGCCGGCTGATGCAGGATATGTCATGCGCGGATTCTAGCATCCGCACTGTGCGACTGGCGGCGGCCCGGCACAACAGGTAACATGGAACGCTGCTGACGAGACGCTTCCCGGCACCCTGTTCCAGATGACGAAACTCATCGTCAAACATCACAGTCCCCGGCAGACATGGACGCTCCGCGGTTTGCTCGCCCTCGCCGTGATCGTGGCGTTGTGGGCCGCGTTCGTGTACGGCGAACGCCGCGCCGGCTACGACCGCAATGCGGCCAGCGCGGTCGCGGACCAGTTGCAACAGGCGCGCGAACAGGTCCGGCAGTTGCAGACGCAGATCACCACCCTGCAACGTGAACGCGAGGTGGATCTGGCCGCGCGCCAGCAGGTGCAGAAAAGTGTCGAGTCCATGCAGGACAAACTGGCCGGGATGCAGGAAGAACTCGCGTTCTACAAGGGCATCGTTTCGCCCGGTGTGGGCGAGCAGGGCATTCATGCGCAAAGCCTCAAGTTCACCGACGGCGGCGCGCCGCGTCTGTATCATTACCGGCTGGTGCTGGTGCAGGTGCGTACCAAGGAATTCCGCATTTCCGGCCGCGTGGACATGAAGCTGTATGGTTCGCAGGACGGCAAGCCGGTGATCCTGGACGCGGCCAGTCTTGCCACCAAAAGCACGCCGTCATTGCGTTTCGCGTTCCAGTATTTCCAGAATCTGGAAGGCGACGTGATCCTGCCGGAAGGATTTCGGCCGGGGCGTGTTGAGGTGGTCATCAACGAGAACGGGCGTGACCCGGTACGCCAGAACTTCGACTGGAACAACGTGAAGGCCTAGGAGGTGAGTATGTTGGGCGGCAAGAAGACTCCCGCGGGGCGCATTGACACCCTGGTGGGACGCAACACCGTGATTACCGGCGATCTGCGCTTCAGCGGCGGCCTGCACGTGGACGGTACGGTGCAGGGCAACGTCAGTGCCGAAGCCGGCACGGATTCGGTCCTGAGCCTGAGCCAGCACGGCCTGATAAAGGGCGAAGTCCGGGTGCCGAACGTGATGATCAACGGCACCGTGGAAGGCGATATCCACGCCGAAACCCGTCTCGATCTCGGCGCTGAGGCGCGCGTGAACGGGGACGTGTACTACAGCCTGATCGAGATGGCGGTGGGCGCGGCGGTCAACGGCAAGATGCTGCACAAGCCGGCCGGCCAGGTGCCGAAGCTGACGCACCAATCCTCCGCCGCGCCGGCCGCCAACAAGCCGACCGGGACTGGACTATAATTTTTACGGTTGCACCGGATACATTCGCCGAAATCATCATGGATACCGCGACACACACCGACACACCACTGGTTTTCACCGACGCCGCCGCGCGCAAGGTGCGCGAGTTGATCGAGGAAGAAGCCAATCCGGCACTCAAGTTGCGCGTGTACGTGAGCGGTGGCGGCTGTTCCGGTTTCCAGTACGGTTTCACCTTCGACGAAAACACCGAAGAGGGCGATACCTGCGTGGAGAATGCCGGCGTCATGCTGCTGGTGGACCCGATGAGTTTCCAGTATCTGGCTGGCGCGGAGATTGACTATACCGAGGGCCTGGAAGGCGCGCAGTTCGTGATCCGCAATCCCAATGCCAGCACCACCTGCGGATGCGGTTCGTCGTTCACGGTCTGATCAGGTATTGAACGAAGATTGTATGCGGGCGCCTCGGCGCCCGCGGTGTTTTCAGGCGGGATAAATCGCGCCCAGCACGCTGGCGCGTGACGCGCCGGTGACGGACGGCAGGTTGCCGGGTCGGCCGGCCAGGGTCTCGCGTGCCAGCCAGGCGAAGGCCATGGCTTCCACCCAGTCCGGATGAATGCCGTGTCGCTCGGTGGATTCCACCCGCGCTTCGCCGAACAAGCTACCCAGTCGCTGCATCAGGTGCCGGTTGTGTACGCCGCCGCCGCAGACCAGCACGCGCGCGGTATGCACGGCATGATGCAGGATGGCATCGAGGATCGAATGCGCGGTCAGTTCCGCGAGCGTGGCCATGACATCCTGCGGCGCGAGCTTTCTGCCCCGCAGATGGCGTTCCAGCCAGTCCGGATTGAAATGCTCGCGTCCCGTGCTCTTGGGCGGCGCCAGCGCGAAGTACTCATCCGCCAGCAGGACATGCAGCAGCGCCGCATCCACCCGGCCGGCTGCGGCCTGCGCGCCGGCTTCGTCGTGCGCCGCGCCAAACTGCCGTGCACTCCAGGCATCCAGCAGCACGTTGCCGGGGCCGGTGTCGAAGCCGGTGACCTCGCCCGAACCTGCGGGAAGCAGCGTGACATTGGCGATGCCGCCGATGTTGACCACGGCGCGGTGTTCCCCGGCGTCGCCGAATACGGCGCGGTGGAACGCCGGCACCAGCGGCGCACCCTGTCCACCCAGCGCGAGATCACGGCGCCGGAAATCCGCCACCACGCTGATGCCGGTGTGCGCGGCGATGAGATTTGGGTCGCCGATCTGCATGCTGAATGGATGCGCGCCGCCGGGGCGGTGACGCACGGTCTGGCCGTGGCTGCCGATGGCGCGGACGCGTGCCGCCGGCAGGGACGCCTGTTGCAGCAATTCCAGTGCGGCGCGCGCGAATTCGCGGCCGAGTTCGGTATCGAGCGCACCGGCCGCCTCCAGCGCGTCGCTGGACTGCGAAGCGGAAGCGAGTTGCAGGATGCGTTCGCGCAGAAGCGGCGGGTAGGCCAGGAAACGGCTGGCGTGCAGCCGCGGCGCAGGGGTGAATTCCACCAGCGCCGCATCAATGCCGTCAGCGCTGGTGCCCGACATCAGGCCGATGAAGAATTCGCTCATGGCTTGCAGCGTGCGCCGCGCTCAGCGCGCGGTGCCGGTTTGCGTGCTGTCCGACGCGGTGGCGCTGCTGGCTAGGCGGGCCTCGCTCACGTTGTCGAGTTGCGCCAGCAGCAGGTTGCGCTTGCTGTCGAAGTCGGGCAGGTACTTGGCGAGGATCGGCGCGTCATCCGGCAGCTTCACGGTGCGCGGGTTGCGCGGCACGCCGTTCACGCGCACCTCGAAATGCAGGTGCGGGCCGGTGGCGACGCCGGTCATGCCGACGTAACCGATGATCTCGTCCTGCTCCACGTGACTGCCGACGTGCAGGCCGCGGCGGAAGCGCGACATGTGTGCATACAGCGTGCTGTAGCCGCCGCCGTGCCGGATGACGATGCAGTTGCCGTAACCGCCCTTGCGCCCGCGGAACACGATGCGGCCGTTGCCGGCGGCCTTGATCGGCGTGCCGGTGGGCGCGGCGTAATCCACGCCCTGGTGCGCGCGTGTATAGCCCAGCACGGGATTGAGGCGGTGCAGGCTGAAACCGGAGCTGATGCGGGTGAAGGCCACTGGCGCGCGCAACAGCGCCTTGCGCACGTTGTGTCCGTCCGGCGTGTAGTAGCCGGTGTCGCCGTCGGGATCGGTGTAACGCACGATCTTGTAGGTGTTGCCGCCGGTGGTGAATTCGGCCGCCAGGATCGGACCGTCCGTCACGGCCTGCCCCTGACGCTGGATTTTCTGATACAGCACGCTGAAGGAATCGCCACTCTGGATGTCGTGCACGAAATCAATGTCCCAGGCGTACAGGTGGATCAGT
>DASSRV010000090.1:0-2209 GCA_035701605.1 Gammaproteobacteria bacterium | reverse complement strand
CCCACTGCCGCAACAGATCGAGGCGATCATGCTCGACGGCCCGAATCAGTGATATTGCATCGGTTTCATTTTGCGCAATCCGTTGCGGCGCGGACTGTGCCGACGCGACATGGACCAGCGCCACGGCACCGAGCACCGTGCCGACACAAGCGATCCTTGCAGACGATTTTCTGGCTTGCTTCTGCATGCGGATTCTCCCGTAGCCGGAAATTCCAGGGACCGGATTACACGGAACGCGTCGCCACCACCGGCGGCACGTTGGAGGCGCGTCGAGCCGGCGCGAAGACGGCGGCCTGGCCCAGTACCAGCACCACCGCGACGCCAAACAGCACATACCACACCGGCATCCGCTCCATTTCAAAGTGCCGTATCAGCCACAGATTGAGGCTGATCGCGAGCGCGATGCCGACGACAGCACCGCCGCCAGCGATCAAGAGGTTCTCAAGCTGGAAATAGCGCAGGATGTCGCGCTTGCGTGCGCCCAGTGCGCGACGGATACCGATCTGCTTGTGACGCTGACCGACCCAGAAACTGGTGAGCCCCACGATGCCGGCGCCGGTGACGCCGAGCAGGATCACGCAGATCACGCCCATCAGGATCGCCATGCCGCGGTCGGCGCGGTACGCATGCGCGCGGATTTCTGCAAAGGAATGGACGGTGCTGTCATCGTAATCGGCGCCGGATTGGATAACCCGCATCGGATTCGCCGCGTACAGGGCTTGCGGGGTTGCCCGCATCACGGCGTCGAGCCGGCCCGGCCGGGTGCGCACCGCGTAGCGCGAGAATACCGCGTTGAGCCGCGTCGGAATCAGTACCGAGTACCAGGTGAAATTGTTGGTCCAACTGTCGGTGCCGGGCACCTGCATCCGCTCGACGATGCCGACGATGGTGCTAGGAGTGCTGCTTCCATTCAAGTAAATCGGTTTGCCGAGCGCGTCATTCTTCGGAAACAGCTTGTCCGCCAGGGCCTGTGTCACGATGACCACGGCCGGCTGGGCGCGACCGCGGAAATCGCGATGGGTTATGTCAGTGTCGTTGAAACCGCGTCCGGTGAGCAGGCGCACGCCGAAGGTCTTCAGCATGTCCTTGCCGACGAAGTAATACGCCGTGTGTGCGGTTTCGCTCTGATCCGGTTTCAGGCTCACGCTTCCGGTCCATGACGAGTTCAGCAATGGCAGGGAATTGGTGGGCGTTACCGATTCCACGTCCGGCAGTTTGCGCAGCGTTGCAAGGTCGGACAGCAGCAACGCGTCGAGCTTGTCGCTGGAGGCCGGATCGCCGCCTTCCGCTGTGCCAACCCACAGTTGGGTAATCAGAAAAAGGTTCTGTTCGTTGATGCCCGTAGGCCGGGCAATGCGCTCCATGCGTTGGCCGATGATGAATACCGCGTTGCAGACGATGGCCAGGGTCAGCGCGATCTGCAAGGTGATCAGGGTAACGCCGGCCTTATGCTTCTTCAGCGCGGCGAGGATGGGGTGGAGTGTCATGTTTGAATTCCTCTCTTCCGTCATTCCGGCGCAGGCCGGAATCCAGTCGTGGTTTGAAGCTCGCCATCCTTGGCCCTAGATTCCGGCCAATCCATGGCCGGAATGACGTTGTTTTCTCAATTCGATTTCAGTTGCCACGCGGGTTGCACGCGCGCGGCGCGGAAGGCCGGATACAGGCCGGCCAGCATCGCTGCCACGATGGCGACGGCCAGCGTGGTGAATAGCAGGGAGACGTCCAGGCGGGCCAGTCTTGCGATGTCTTGCGGCATCACCATGCCGATAACGGCGATGCCGAACCAGGTCAAGATCAGCCCCAGTACACCGCCAGCCAGTCCGACCATGCCGGCCTCGGTCAGGAACTGGGTGTGTATCGCGCCGCGCGGTGCTCCCAGGGCACGTCGCACGCCGATTTCCGGCGCACGACGCAAAAACTTGGCCAGCAGCAATCCCGCGGTGTTGACCAGGCACACCAGCAACAGGCCCAGCGCCACCAGCAGGGAAACCTTGGTGTCGCTCGGCACCACATGCTCCTGATCCAGCCAGCTCATCAGGTCGCTGAGGCGGGTTTTCGGTGGCCAGGTGTAGCGCTTCGCGGCGAACCCGTTCAGATAATCGCGGTAGCGCTGTACCGCCGCCGAATCGTCCAGTTCAACCATGTAGGCGATCCAGACGCAGCTTGATAGCTGCAAACCCTTGAAACCGGGTTGTTTGGGTACTTCGGC
>DASSRV010000089.1:0-5826 GCA_035701605.1 Gammaproteobacteria bacterium | reverse complement strand
TGGCAGAGTTCGCGCTCCCCACCGCTCAGCACCGGCACCTTGAGGCCGTAACGCGCCGCCAGCGCCGCATCGCTGTCCACGTCCACCAGACGCACCTCCAGTTCGCCGCCGTAAAGCGCGTGAATCTCGGCCAGCATCTGCTCGCACAGCGGGCAGTGCTGCCGGTAGTACAGGGTGAGATCGGGCATCAGGGTGGGGTATTTGCGAGCCGCAGCACCACAAACAAGGTGCTGTCCTGGCGCCGTATCAGCACCGGCACCGGGGTTTCATCCGGCAGTCGCGATTCCAGTCGCTGGAACTGGCGCGGCGAGGTCACGGGCTGGTCGTTCACGCTCAACAGGATATCGCCCGGTCGCATGCCAGCGCGCCGCGCGGCCCCTTCGTTGACATGCTCGATGAGCGCACCGCCCGTCGGCACCGCGAATGCCTGGCGTTCGGTGCCGGTCAGACCGCGCAGGGCAAGGCCCAGGAGATCGAAACTGCCGGCGGGATCCATGCTGGCTTCAAGCACGGCCGCCTGCTGATTGCCCTGGAGTGCGGCAATGGCGACTTCCACGGTCCTGCGTTGGCCGTTCCGCATCACCATCACCGACACATGCCGGCCGGCCGGTGTGCTGCCCACCAATGGCGGCAAGGCATCGGAGCTGCCGACTTCAGTGCCGTCATAGACGAGAATCACGTCGCCCGCTTTCAGTCCGGAACGCGCCGCGGGACTGGCGGGCACCACGCCGCGGATCAAGGCCCCCTGCGGGTGTCCGAGATGCAGGTCTTCGGCCATGTCCGGGGTCATGTCGCTGACATTCACGCCCAGCCAGCCACGCACCACATGCCCGTGCTGGCGCAACTGGTCCACCACGTTCATGGCGAGGTTGATGGGAATCGCGAACGACACGCCCTGATAGCCGCCGGTGCGGCTGTAGATTTCGGAATTGATGCCGACGACTTCACCGTCCAGATTCAGCAACGGACCGCCGGAGTTACCGGGGTTGATGGGCACGTCGGTCTGGATATACGGCACGTACTGCTCGCTGCCGATGTTGCGACCCTCGGCGCTGACAATGCCGGCGGTCACCGATTGATCGAAGCCGAACGGCGAGCCAATCGCCAGCACCCATTGCCCGACCTTGAGTTTACGCGCGTCACCGATGTCGGCCACCGGCAGTTTGTGCGCCTCCACTTTCAGCAACGCCAGATCGCTGGCGACATCCACGCCCAGCACGCGTGCCGGCAGCACGCGCCTGTTTGCCAGCTTGACGCTGATGCTGTCCGCGTGTTCGATCACGTGATAATTGGTGAGTATCTCGCCGTCGCTGGACACGATGAACCCCGAGCCCAGCGATTCCACCGTCGGGTCGTTAGCGTCGTCATCGGGATAAGCCGGGGTATCGGTGTCGGCGGAACCGTCGGAGCCGAAAAACCGCTGGTACCAATCGGGATCGGCGTCGTTCCCGTCATCCTGCGATTGCGCGCCCGCCAGTGCCGTCTCGTGCCGGGTGGTGCTGATGTTGACCACCACCGGCGCGGCGCGCGCGACGATGCCGGTGAAATCCGGCAAGGGCTCGCCGGCCCGTGCCGCCGACATGACGGACACGCCGAGACACAGGAACACCACGGCAACAAGTTGGCTGCGCATCCGCACAATTGTGGTGCAAGCGGCAGCCCCCCGCAAGCCGCCGCGGTGCGCGTCTCAGCGGGGCTGGAGACGCATGGCCCGGGCTATCTTCTCCACCGTCGCAGCCGGGGCTTCCCCCACCACGGTCAGGTGCCGGCCGCCGACACTGCGGCCATAGGCGTTCACCGCCCCCATCCGCGACGGCCCCAGCAACACCTTGCGTCCCAGTGTGGCCAGCTCGGCAAACACCGACACCGATGCCAGGCCGTCGCTGAACACGAAATGCCGCACCGGATGTGCCACCCCGGCGACCCGCTGGACATCGCTCAGGGACAGCTTGAACCCCGGCGGCAGTTCGCCCACCTGCCAGCTCACGTGCGCCTCTTCCGGCAGGGGTTGATCGGAATCGCCCTGGATGTTCCAGACATAATCACGCCCGATTTCGGTGGGTTGCAGGTCGGCATCCGGAATGCTGCGGGGATACGCCAGCGACGTGAACACCACGCGCTCCACCAGTTGGCCGTCTTCGTCCAGGAGGTCCGAGCGCATCAGCATGCCCGTGTGCGCGTCCAGCCATAGCCTGTAACCATAGCGATACGCATCGCGCGGCTGGATGCTGATGACGTGCGTCCGGATGCCGGCCACGCGATCCTCGCTCAGGTTCTTGAAGCGGTAGTAATCCGCCAGCGCCGCCGTATCCACACTGGCCGGTACACCGGTGCCCAGCCGCGCGGCGGTGGCGAAGCGACGCTCCACCAGCACCGAATGCGTGACCGGGGAAATGCACTTCACCTCCTTGTGATCGCGCACGATCTCGCGCTTCGGACCCGTCAGGGAGACGATGCGTTCGATGCCGCCCCGGCTGTCGCCGCGGTGGATCACCTGCATGGTTTCCACGTGGTCGGCGCGCATGTACACGAACGTGCCCCGGTAGTTGAGCGCGCGCAAGGCATGGTTCATGCGTTCCAGCCATGCCTCCGGAGTCGTGTCCGCGGTCCCGGCCCGGGCGGCCGGCAACATGAAAGCCAGGAGAATCGGGAGCAGCAGGAACCGCCGCTCGATCATCGGTGATTCCGGTGTTCGCGCTCGGCAGCAGGGGGTTGCGACTGGACGGCGACACGACCGGCCGCGGCACGCGGATCATAGGTCGCCACATAGAAATACGGCAGCACGCCGGGTTGTGGCAGGGCCGCGGCCGTTTCGTTGTGGTTGATCAGGTAGTTGCCAAGCTGCGCCTGCACTTCCGGCGCCGCCCCGTTCCAGGCCGCATTGCTGACCGGACTGGTGCTGTAGGACGCCAGCGTGGCATCGAGTTGCGTGCCCGCCGGCACGATTTCCGAAGGCGGTACAAGCGCGGTCGCGGGCGCATTGCTCACCGCATCGTGACGCAGGCCGATGACCGCGACGGCCGCCACCGAGGCCGCCACCGCGATGCCGGCAAATGCCTTGCCGAACCAGGCGAGCACACTGTCGCGCTCGGGCTTGCCCGCCGGTGCATCGGTGCCCGCATCCAGCACCGCCATGACCCGGTCCGCGAAACCGTGCAGGTCCACCGGGCTCAGGCCACCACGCAGCGCTTCACCGATCAGGTGGTAGCGTTCCCAGCACAGACGCAGGCCGCGGTCCGCCGCGAAGCGCCGCAGCAACAACGCATGCTCGTCCGACAACAGACTGTCGTCTGCCAGTGCCGAAACCTGTTCACGCAGTTTTTCCGTCATGTCGCTCTGCTCGCCTCAATCCAGCAAGGGACGCAATTTTCCATCTATCGCCTCGCGCGCCCGGAAGATGCGTGAGCGCACCGTTCCGACCGGGCAGGACATCGCCTCGGCGATCTCCTCGTAACTCATGCCCTCGATCTCGCGCAGCACGATGGCGGTGCGCAGATCTTCCGGCAACTGCTCGATGGCCTGCTCCACCGTGCGTTGTATCTCTTCGGTCAGCAGCAGCCGCTCGGGGGTTGCCACGTCCCGCAGCCGTGCCTGCATGTCGTACTGGTCGGGGTCCTGCAGGTCCACCCCGTGATCCAGCGGCCGCCGGCTTTCGGCCACCAGATGGTTCTTCGCCGTGTTGATGGCGATGCGGTACAGCCAGGTGTAAAACGCGCTATCGCCGCGGAAACCCGGGAGTGCGCGGTAGGCCTTGATGAAGGCCTCCTGGGCCACGTCCAGTGCTTCCGTACTGTCGTGCACATAGCGGGTGACCAGTTTGATGATCTTGTGCTGATACTTGCGCACCAGCACATCGAACGCCGACTTGTCGCCGCGCTGTACGCGCTCAACCAGCGCCCGATCCGAGCCGGACTCGATCGGGCTGTGATTCACGACCGGCTCAGGGCTGTGCATCCGCTGTGCTCATAGACAGACAGGCCAGAAAATAGTTCGCCAAAGCAGGGAGTTGCGGGTATATTTCGCGTCCCCTGGGGTCGAAGCCCCACGCACCCGCATTTTAACAGCCCCGGAGGAAACCCGGCCATGCGGCAGACCCACGCGTTCGACGTCCTGATCGTGGGCAGCGGCGCGGCCGGCCTGAGCCTGGCCCTGCGCCTGCCGGCCCGGTTCCGGGTGGGGCTCGTCGCCAAGGGTCCCCTGCCCGAGGGTAGCACCCTGTACGCCCAGGGCGGCATCTCGGCGGTGCTGGACGAGGGGGATTCCATCGCCTCCCACATCCAGGACACCCTCAACGCCGGCGCCGGCCTCTGCGACCCGGCCGCCGTGCGCTACGTGGTGGAACAGGGGCCGGACTGCATCCGCTGGCTCATCGAACAGGGCGTGCACTTCACCCGCGAACACGACCCGCAGGACGCCGGCGCCTACCACCTGACCCGCGAAGGCGGCCACAGCCACCGCCGCGTGGTCCACGCCGCCGATGCCACCGGCCGCGAAATCGAAACCACGCTGGAAGCGCGGGTCCGGCAGTGTGCCAACATCACGCTGCTCGAACACCACCTTGCCGTGGACCTCATCACCGCGCCCAAGCTCGGCCTGTCCGATTCTCGTTGCTACGGCGCCTACCTGCTGGACCAGCGCCGGCAGAAAGTGAGCACCGTGGCCGCACGCCACGTCGTGCTCGCCACCGGCGGCGCCAACAAGGTGTACCTCTACACCACCAACCCGGACAGCTCGACCGGCGACGGCATCGCCATGGCCTGGCGCGCCGGCTGCCGCGTCGGCAACATGGAATTCATGCAGTTTCATCCCACCTGCCTGTATCACCCGGCGGCGAAGTCGTTTCTCATCAGTGAGGCCGTGCGTGGCGAGGGCGGCCGGCTGCTGCTGCCCGACGGTACGCCGTTCATGCAGCGCTTCGACGCCCGTGGTGAACTCGCGCCGCGCGACATCGTGGCACGCGCCATGGACCACGAGATGAAACGCCTGGGCGCGGACCACGTCCTGCTCGACATCAGTCACCAGCCAAAAGCCTTCATTCAGGAACACTTCCCCACTATCTATGCCCGCTGCTTGGAATATGGTTTCGACATGGCAGCCGGTCCCGTTCCCGTGGTGCCCGCCGCGCACTACACCTGCGGCGGCGTGCTCACCGACCTCAACGGCCGAACCGATCTGCCCAGACTCTATGCCATCGGCGAAACCGCGTTCACCGGCCTGCACGGCGCCAACCGCATGGCCAGCAATTCCCTGCTGGAATGCCTGGTGCTCGGCGCCGCGGCGGCGCGCGACATCGTCGAACAGAAGGATGACAGGCCGTTGACGCAGGAATTGCCGAAGTGGGATGAAAGCCGGGTCACCGATTCCGACGAGGAAGTGGTGGTGTCGCACAACTGGAGCGAACTGCGGCATTTCATGTGGGACTACGTCGGCATCGTGCGTACCAACAAGCGCCTCAAGCGTGCCGCCAGCCGCGTGGAACTGTTGCTGCACGAAATCGAGGAATACTACGGCAACTTCCGCATCACCAATGATCTCATTGAACTCCGCAACCTTGCCCAGGTCGCACACCTGATCGTGCAATCGGCGACATCACGCAAGGAAAGCCGCGGTCTGCATTACACACTGGATTATCCGGAGCAGGATACGACCCGCATTCCGCGCAGCACCGTCCTGACGCCGCCCAACTTCGCCGGGAATCACCTCGAAGTCAGGTGGTTGTAATCACTGCTTTGGCAACCAGGATCAAGTCTTGTATTGACACATCACTTGCTTTGTAATGATCGTATTGCACGGCAATGTTCAATTTTTACGACGTAACGTTGTCAA
>DASSRV010000088.1:0-2821 GCA_035701605.1 Gammaproteobacteria bacterium | reverse complement strand
TCGGCGCAATCGGAATTGACTTCGCTGCGCGGCGTGCAACGCGAACTGCTGGCCGCCAAGCAGGCCGCAGAAGCGGCGATGCTGGCCAAGAGCGAGTTCCTGGCCAGCATGAGCCACGAAATCCGCACCCCGCTGAACGGCATCCTGCCGCTGCTCGACATCGTGCTCGGCACCGACCTCTCGCCGGCGCAGCGCGAATACCTGATCACCGCCAACGCCTCGGCGAAGGAGCTGTTGCGGATCGTCGACGACATCCTCGACTACTCCAAGGCGGAAGCCGGCAAGCTCGACCTGGAATCGGTCAGCGTCAACATCCGCGAGCTGGTGGACAGCGTCAAACGCCTGCTGGAGAAGCCCGCGGAAGCCAAGGGCCTGGCGATGCGGGCGGTAGTCGATCCCGACGTGCGCCCGGTGGTGCGCGGCGACCCCATGCGCATCCGCCAGATCCTCACCAACCTGATGGGCAACGCCATCAAGTTCACCCAGCGTGGCGGCGTGTCGGTGCGAGTCAGCAAGCGCAACGACTCAGCCACCCAGCATGAATTGTTGTTCGCGGTGCGCGACACCGGCATCGGTCTCGCCGCCGATGCGGCCGCGCGCCTGTTCCAGCCGTTCACCCAGGCCGACGCCTCGGTCACCCGGCGTTACGGCGGCACCGGGCTCGGGCTCACCATCTGCAAGAAGCTGGTCGACCTGATGGGCGGCCGCATCGGCGTGCGCTCGGAACCGGGCCGCGGTTCGGTGTTCTGGTTCACCATTCCGTTCGAGAAGGCACCCGGCGACATCTCGGTGCCGCACAGGAGCCTGGCCGGTTCGCGTGCACTGCTGGCAGCCGGTGCACTGCGCGCGCAACACATCATGCCGGTGCTGGCCACCATGGAACTGGATGCCACCCAGATTGCCGATACCGCCGCCGCGCTGGCACGCCTGCGCCAGGCCGCGCCGCTCGGCAAGACCTTCAGCTACGACCTCCTGATCGTGGACACCAGCAGCGTGACCGGTGATGTCACCGGACTGTTGCGCGGCATCCTTGGCGATCGCCAGCTGGATTCCCTGCGCGTGCTGGCGCTGGGCCTCGACAATCCGCCCGATCCGCGCGTGCAGGTGGCGCCCGCTCGCGCCGACGACGCCGCGTTGCGCCAAGGCGTGCGCAGTGCCTTCGGGGCTCCGCCGCAGGCACGCGCGCAACCAGTGTTGAGCGTGCCGGCACTACCGGCCGACGCCACACCGGCGGCGCCTGCTCCCGCCGCGGCCGGCGACGCCCGCCCGCTTGGCGGTCACGTGCTGCTGGTCGAGGATCATCCGGTCAACCAGAAGGTCGCGCAGAAATTGCTGGAGCGCCTGGGCCTCAGCGTGGACGTGGCCGAGAATGGCGAAGTGGCGCTCGAAAAATTGCGCGAACGCCCCTACGCGATGGTGCTGATGGATTGCCAGATGCCGGTACTGGACGGCTACAGCGCGACCCGCCGCCTGCGCGAAATCGAGGCCGGGCAGAACAAGCCGCGCACACCGGTGATCGCGATGACCGCGCACGCGATGTCAGGCGACCGCGAGCGCTGCCTGCAGGCCGGCATGGACGATTACCTGTCCAAGCCGCTCGATCGCCAGCTGCTGGAAGAAACCCTGACCCGTTGGATGCAGCAATCCCCGCACGCCGCGGCATCGGTCGCAACCAGCGATCCGGCCCTTGCGGTCACTCCCGCCGTCAAGACGGAGGCTACCCCGCCCGCCATGCAAACGCCGCTACCGCCAGACACCCTCGACACCACGACGCTGGTCGATCTCGAAGACATCATGGGCGACGAACTGGTCACCCTCGTGGATGCCTATCTGCGTGATGGCGACACCCGCATGCGCAACCTGCGTGCAGCCGCCGATCGCGGCGACGCCGGCGAAGTCGGCAAGCTCGCGCATTCGCTGAAATCCTCCAGCGCAAATCTCGGCGCGATGCCGTTGTCCAATCGTGCGCGGCAGGTGGAAGAAGCGGCCCGCAACGGCACCCTCGCCAATCCCGCCGACAGCGTCGCGGCGCTGGAGAAGTTGTACGCCAACGCGTCTGCCGCGTTGCGGCAACGCTACAAGCGCGGGTAACGCACGGGCCGGCTTACGGCGCGGGCCATCCATGGCCTGCTTCGGTATCGGCAGGGCGGGTGGCAACCCGCCGGTCGTGGATGTCACTCGGCGGGATACGCTGCGCTGCTCCCGCCCTGCTCCAAATTATGCGTGGCGCCCCTGAAGAAGACAGCAAGTTGAAATGCTGCGGCTATCGCGAACAGGCCGGCTCCAACCCAATCTCGCGCGCTTGCTGGATCCTGACCGAAGGCACCAATTGCCAGCAGCGCCGCAACCACGACAAAGCAGATGCCAGATAGCAGGTGAAGCTTTTTGGACTGGCGAGGTGTCCGCATAGATTCGCGCCTCAACTCCGGATGTGCGTCTGCAGGTAATTTTCCAGGCCCACCTGCTCGATTAGGCCGAGTTGGGTTTCCAGCCAGTCGATGTGTTCTTCTTCGGAGTGCATGATGTCGGCGAACAGACCGCGGCTGACGTAGTCGCCAACTTTTTCGCAGTGTGAAATCGCGGCCTGCAGGTCGGGCAGCGCCTGGCGCTCCAGCTTCAGGTCGCACTCGATGCATTCCTTCGGCGTCTGGCCGACCAGCAGCTTGCCGAGCTTCTGCAGGTTGGGCAGGCCTTCCAGGAACAGGATGCGTTCGATCAACCGGTCGGCGTGCTTCATCTCGTCGATCGACTCGGCGCGCTCGTGTTCGGCCAGTTCCTTGTAGCCCCAGTTGTCGTACATCCGGTAATGCACGAAGTACTG
>DASSRV010000087.1:0-7489 GCA_035701605.1 Gammaproteobacteria bacterium | reverse complement strand
GAAATCGAATCCGCCCACCAGTGCGACGATGGCGCCGTCGAACGGGTCCATGGATACCAGCGCGCTTTGCGCCGTCGGCACCTGTGCCAAACGCCAGCGTTTGTCCTCATCGGACTCGATATAGACGATATCGCCGCGCTTGAAAATATCGGACGCAGTCTTGGGGCTTGGCCCGAGGGCATTGATGCTGAGGGACTTGCGCGCCCATTTGAGCCCGTCCCAGTCCAGATGCACCAGCCCCGCGCCATCCGCATACAGTTCCGCGCCCTGGTCCTGGAGCTTGACCACCAGCGCCGGATACAGACCGCCCACATGATCACGCTTGCCGACCGCCTGTTTGAACTCGTTTTCACCGGCGGTGTCGGGCAGATCCACGTGCGCCACCGGACCGCGCCAACCGTGCCGCTGGTCGTAGTCGAGCAGTCCGCGACGCAGGGCGGCGACTGCTTCCGACTGCAAGCGGCTGTCCAGGGTGGTGACCACGGTATAACCGGCGGTATAGGCATCTTCGCCGTACTTCGTGACCATGTCGTCGCGCACCATCTCGGCGAGATACGGTGCATTCACCGCCGCGGTCGGTTCGTGATAGGTCGCCGTGAGCGGTGCGGCCATGGCCTGCTGGTATTCCGGTTGGCCGATGTAGCCATCCGCCAGCATGCGTCCCAGCACGTAACCGCGCCGCGCCAGCGCGCGTTGCGGATTGGCGAGCGGATTGGCGGCTGAGGGTGCCTGCGGCAGGCCCGCGATCATGGCGATCTGGGCGAGCGACAGGTGCGCGACATCCGTGCCGTAGTAAACCTGCGCCGCCGCGCCAACTCCGTAGGCACGGTTCCCGAGATAGATCTTGTTGATATAGAGCGTCAGGATGTCCTGCTTGGTGAGCTCGCGCTCGATCTTGAGGGCCAGGAAGGCCTCGCGGATCTTGCGGGTCCAGGTCTTCTTGCGGGTCAGGAAGAAATCGCGCGCCACCTGCATGGTGATGGTGCCGCCGCCCTGGGTCTTCTCCCCGGTCAGCACCAGATGGATCGCCGCCCGCAGCACCCCCTGGACGTCAATCCCGGGATGCTCCCAGAAATGCTCGTCCTCGGCCGCCACGAAGGCATTCACCATGGTCTTGGGGATCTGGTCGAAAGCCAGCGGGATGCGGCGTTTCTCCCCGAACTGGGCCAGAAGGCGCCCGTCCCGGGTATAGACCCTGAGCGGCACCTGGAGGCGTATGTCCTTGAGCACCGCCACCGAGGGCAGGCTGGGCGCGACATACAGGTAAGCCCCGATCACCCCCAGTACCCCCAACCCGAAGAGGGCGAGGCCGGCGATGATCACAACATATAGTGATTTGGGCAGACGGCGCATGCGGAACCCGCCTCAGGGCTGGCCGGACCGGAGCCATCCGGGCGCCGGACACAGGGTCAAAAATGGAAAAACTATATTTGATTTAATCATTTGTTGATATATATTGAAGCTGTGACTTAAGACCAGGGGCGGCCCATGAGGGTCCATTTTAACGGTTAGCCAAGGGTAGCCATGCTGTTCAAGCCATCGTCGCCACCGTTGCTGGGGATAGACATCAGCACCTCCTCGGTAAAGCTGATTGAGCTTTCCAAGAGCGGCGGGACCTTCAAAGTGGAAAGCTTCGCTGCCGAAGCCATGCCGCCCAATGCTATCACCGACAAGGTGATCATGGACGTGGAGGCGGTCGGCGATGCCGTGCGCAAGGCGGTGAAACGCGCCAGCGCAACCAGCAAACTCGCCGCGATCGCGATCGGCGGCCAGGTCATGACCAAGACCATCCAGATGCCGATCACCCTGTCGGACAAGGATCTGGGTGAGCAGATCGAGCTCCAGGCCGATCAGTACATTTCGCAGCCGCTGGAAGAAGTCGCCTTCGATTATGAAATCATGGGCGCCTCGGAAAGCGATCCCGATCTCGTGGACGTGCTGCTGGTGGCGGCGCGGCGCGAGAACGTCGAAAAGCTTCAAGGCGTGATGGACATCGCCGGCCTCACCGCCAAGGTGGTGGACGTGGAGGTGTACGCACTGGAAAACGCCGTGGAACTGCTCGCCCACCAGATGGTGGATGAAGGTCTGGACCGCACCATCGGACTGGTGGATTTCGGTGCCGCCACCACCACTTTCAGCGTGGTGCACGACCGCAAGATCATCTACAACTACAACAGTGATTTCGGCGGCAGGCAGTTGACCGAGGAAATCATGCGTCATTACGGCCTGAGCTCCGATGAAGCCGGCAAAGCCAAGAAGGAAGGCGGCCTGCCCAACAACTACAAGGTCGAGATCCTGGATCCGTTCGTGGACGACATGGCAAATGCGGTGAACCGCTCCTTGCAGTTCTACCAGTCCTCCACCAGCGAGCACCAGCAACTGGATCAACTCATCGTGTGCGGCGGCTGCGCCTCCATTCCGGGTGCGGCGGAACGCATTGCCGAGCGGCTCGGCACCCCCGCGGTGGTCGGCAACCCGCTCGGCAAGATGAAACTCTCCTCGCGCGCCAAGGCGCAACTGGTGGAAAACGAGGCCGCCACCCTGCTGGTCGCCTGTGGCCTGGCACTACGGAGCTTCGACTGACATGCCACGCATCAACCTGCTCCCCTGGCGCGAAGAACGCCGCAAACAGCGCCAGCAGGCCTTCAACATGCTGCTCGGCGTGGTGGTGGGAATTGCCGCGCTGGTGGTGCTGTCCATGTATGGTCTCGCCAGCGCCGCCATCTCCGGACAGGAAGCGCGCAACGCCTACCTCAAGCAGCAGATAGACGGGCTGGACAAGGAAATCGCGCAGATCAAGGAACTGCAGGACACCAAGCAGCAACTGCTGGCACGCATGCAGATCATCGAAGAGTTGCAGCAGGCCCGGCCGACGGAAGTGCACGTTTTCGATCAACTGGTCAAGACCCTGCCGCCCGGCGTGTACCTGACCCACGTGGTGCAGCGCGGCGATGGCCTGACCATGAACGGTATCGCCGAGTCCAGCGCACGCGTGTCCGCCTACATGCGCAACATTGACGATTCGATGTGGCTGGGCGATCCCAACCTGCAGGTGGTGCAGAAGGACAGCTCGGTGCGCCCCAATGCGCACGTGCAGAAGTTCGTGGTCACCGCCAAGGTCATAGACAAGGCTGCCGCGGCTGCCAAGAAGGCCAAAGGGGGCAAGCGGCCATGAAACTCGAAGACCTGAACAAGAAATTCGAGGAGCTGCAGAACCTCGACCCCAAGACCATGGGCAGTTGGCCCCTGTACGCCCGCATCCTGGTGCTGACGTTCGTTTTCGTGGCGGTGGTACTGGGCGGTTACTGGTTCGTGATCCGCGACATGCGCACGCAACTGGCGGATACCGCCAAGAAGGAAATCAGCCTCAAGCAGGAATTCGAACAGAAGGCCGCCAAGGCCGCGAATCTCGCTATTTACAAGAAACAACTCGAAGAGATGACCAGATCCTTCGGCACCATGCTGCGTCAGTTGCCGGGCCAGACCGAGATTCCGAGCCTGCTGCAGGACATTTCCCAGACCGCACAGGTGGACGGCCTGAAACAGAATCTGTTCCGGCCCTTGAACGAAATCCGCAAGGATTTCTACGCCGAGAAGCCCATCCAGATCGTGGTCGAAGGCAGTTACCACGCATTCGGCAAGTTCGTCAGCGACGTCGCCGCGCTGCCGCGCATCGTCACGGTGCACGACATTGACATCAAACCGCAGGGCAAGGGCGACAACCTGGTCATGTCCCTGACGGCCAAGACCTACCGCTATATTGAGGAAGGTACCGGCGGACCCCGCAAGAAGAGCAAGAAGGGAGGGCGGCGATGAGTCCGGCGCGTTTCAACCGTGGCGTGCGGCTGTTGCTGGCAGTTGTCGGAACCTGCCTGCTGCTGGCCGGCTGCGGTGACCGCATGGCGGACCTGCGCCAGTATGCGGCGCAGGTCAAGGCCAAGAAAGGCGGCTACGTGGAGCCCCTGCCGCAGGTCAAACCCTTCGAGGTATACACCTACACGGACCAGGAACTGCGCTCGCCGTTCGACCCGGAGCTGCAAAGCCTGACCAAGGCAAAACCGAAAAACGGTTCCAATTCCGGCATCCATCCGGATTTCAACCGCAACCGCGAATACCTGGAGCAGTTTCCGCTCGACAGCCTGAAGATGCTCGGCACACTGAGTGAGGATGGCACGATGTGGGCACTGATTCGCGATGGTGACGGCATCGTGCACCGCGTCAAGACGGGAAATTACATTGGCCAGAATTTCGGCAAGATCACTAGCATTGACGACTCCGGCCTGACATTGCGTGAAATCGTGCCGGACGGCCAGGGTGGCTGGACCATGCGCACGACCAACGTGCAGATGGGCGAGTGAACGGCAAGGTGAGGCAGCAAGCCATGAACATCAAACATACCCTTTTCCAGAACCACCTCGGCAAGGGGCTGCTCGGCGCCGGTATCGTGGCGTTGTCCCTGCTGTACGCCCCACTGGCAGACGCCCAGGGCGGCGGACAGTTGCAGTCCATCACCGCAACCAAACTCGCCGGTGAGCATGTGCAACTGGAGCTGAGACTGAGCGGACCCGCGCCGCAACCCCTGACCTTCACGGTCAACCAGCCGGCACGACTGGCGCTGGATCTCAGCAACACCACGCTCGACCTCGCGCACCGCAAAACAGACATCAGCGTGGGGGCCGTCAACAGCGTGGTGGCCGCGGAAGCCGGGGGTCGCACCCGGGTGGTGGTCAACCTCAACACCCTGGTGCCGTACAACATCAGCGTCAGGGGAGATTCGGTTTACGTGATTCTCGGCAGTGGTCCGAATGACACGGCTGTCGCGCATGCCAACCCGAGCAATTTCGGGCCGCCCAGTGTCGCGAGCACACCGGCCGTGAAAACGCCCGAGGTGGCTCCGCCCGAGGTGGCCCCGAAGGCGCCCGAGGTGGCCGTGAAGGCGCCTGCCCCGGCACCTGCACCCGCGCCTGCCGTGGCCAAGGCCGAACCCGAAAAACAGCCTGCCGCTGCGGCCACGCCCGTGGAAAGCGCGCCGGCCGGCAGTACGGCACCGAGCGGCAACGTGCTGACGGCGGTGGATTTCCACCGCGGCAGCGACGGCACCGCGCAGGTGACCGTGGATCTCAGCGATCCCGGCATCATCGGCAACGTGCACAACGTCGGTTCCAATGTGGTGGTTGATTTCGCCAATGCTCAGCTCCCGAAGAACCTGGTGCGGCGCATGGATGTCACGGATTTCGCCACTCCGGTGCAATACATTGACGCGGAAAATACCGCGAACGGCGCACGGCTGGTGATTCATCCGAGCGGCAAATTCGACAAACTCGCCTACCAGAGCGACAACACCTTCTCGGTCGAATTCAAGCCGATATCCGAGCAGGTCGCGGCACAGAACGCCAGCCTGGGCGGCAAGACCTTCAGCGGTCAGAAAATCAGTCTGAATTTCCAGAACATTGACGTGCGTGCGGTATTGCAGATCCTGGCGGACGCCAGCGGCCGCAACATCGTGGTGTCCGACAGCGTTCGCGGCAACATCACCCTGCGCCTGCAGGACGTGCCCTGGGACGAAGCCCTGCAGATCATCCTGCACAGCAAGGGCCTGGCACTGCGCCAGTACGGCAACGTCATGATGATCGGTACCGCGACGGAAATGGCGGCGCAATCAGCCGCGGAATCGGCCGCGCAGGAAGCCGAGCCGCTCGAATCCGCCTTCATCCAGATCAACTACGCCAAGGCCGCCGACATCGCCAAGCTCCTGCAGGGCGACAAGTCGCTGCTGTCTTCTCGCGCCAGCGTCTCGGTGGATACCCGTACCAACACGCTGCTGGTTCAGGATACCGCGTCGAACCTGGATGACATCCGGCGCATGATCGCCAAGCTCGACATCCCGGTGAAGCAGGTGCTGATTGAGTCGCGCATCGTGATCGCAAACAACGATTTCAATGAGGCATTGGGCGTCAAGTTCGGTGCCACCGGCGCACGCGCCATCAACGGCAACAGCGGCCTGATCGCGGTCACCGGCAATGCCAGCGGCGCCAACGACATGGTCGGTTCCGCCATCAGCAACATCGGCTCCTCCGGTCAACAGTTCCCGGTGTCGCTGCCGACCTCGCTCAACGACCAGCTCAATGTCAACACGCCGGCCGCCGGTGCAGTCGGCCAGATCGGCCTCGCGATCCTGAGGAACAACTATCTCCTGAACCTGGAGCTTTCCGCCATGCAGGCCGAAGGCAAGGGCGAGGTGGTATCGAGCCCGCGTGTCATCACCGCCAACCAGAGCAAGGCACACATCGAGCAGGGCGTGCAGATTCCCTACCAGCAGGCCGCGTCCAGCGGTGCCACCACCGTGTCGTTCAAGAACGCGGTATTGAGCCTGGATGTGACGCCGCAGATCACGCCGGACAACCGCATCATCATGGATCTGGAAGTCCACAAGGACAGCGTGGGCCAGAACGTCTCCACCGGCACCGGCGGCAGCATCCCCAGCATTGATACGCGCGACGTGCAGACCCAGGTGCTGGTCAACAACGGCGACACCGTGGTGCTGGGCGGCATCTATGAAACCACCAAGAACACCACGGTCAGCAAGGTGCCGCTGCTGGGGGACATCCCGCTGCTGGGCTGGCTGTTCCGCAACACCATTACCACCAACAACAAGGATGAGTTGCTGATCTTCGTCACCCCCAAGATCGTGGCCGATCAGAACGGCTCCGCTGGTGTGGGTGAATAAAGTCTGTGCATTGGTACCAGAGAATCGTTATGAGGACCGCCGCCATGAACCGCACCCTGACACGCTTCGCCCTGATGGCGCTAATCGCCGCGCTGGCCGGCTGCGGTGGTGGCGACAATTCCAGTTTCGCGGGTAGCGGCACTGGCACCGGAACCGGCACGGGCGGCGGCACCACCACGGGCACCGTCCCGCAGATCGGCAGCGGCAGTCCGTTCGTGGCCGGCGGCGTCACGGTCAGTCCGGGCAACATCGGCTCGAATTCCACCGCCAGCATCAGCGTGTCGCTGGTGAATCCCGACGGCACGGCCTATTCCAGCGATGCATCCATCGCATTCAGCTCACCCTGCGCTTCGGCCGGGACTGCCACCATCACCACGCCCGTCACCACCTCCGGTGGCACGGCCCAGACCGTGTACACCCCGAACGGTTGCTCGGGACAGGACACCATTACCGCCACCGCCACCGTCGGTGGCACGGTGCTGACGGCGACCGGCACCATCACGGTCATCCAGTCCTCGCCCACGGCACTGAGCTTCCTTTCCGCCACGCCCTCGACCATTGGCCTGCAGGGCTCCGGCCAGCCCACGTCCTCGACCGTGGTGTTCCAGTTGCTGGACAGCACCGGCAGCCCGGTCGCCAACCAGGACGTCAATTTCTCGCTCAGCACCAGCGTCGGCGGCATTACCATCCAGCCCAGCACCAGCAAGACCGATGGCGCCGGCAAGGTCAGTACCGTAGTCCAAGCCGGCACCGTGCACACTT
>DASSRV010000086.1:0-3692 GCA_035701605.1 Gammaproteobacteria bacterium | reverse complement strand
AGGTACGTACAAGCAGTTCCATGTATTTCAAATTGAGCATGTATGACATGGTGACCGGCTATGCCGTCAAGCGGCTTTCCAGAATTGCAGGATTATCCGAGTCCCATGCCGAGCCGATCTCACTCCTGCGTTATTTGCCTGGCCAGGAATACAAGCCTCATTACGATTATTTCGCGGAATCAGGCAATCGCCCTGAACTGGTGGAGGATCGTGGTGGGCAGCGTGCCGTTACAGTATTTGCGTACTTGAATGATGTGGGAGCTGGAGGGGAAACGGATTTTCCGCTTCTGGAGGTGCGGGTGCCTGCAAAACAGGGCAAGGCGGTGAAATTCTTCAACTGCCTGAAAGATGGCACACCCAACAAGAAAACGCTGCATGCCGGCATGCCAGTCGTGAAAGGCGAGAAGTGGCTGGCCACCTTGTGGTTCCGTGAGCAACCCTTTATCTGGGGCGACAAGGATTGAGCTCCGATTTGGGAAGCGAAATCAATTTGACAGAAACCAGCCGGTGATGCTGAGACGGGGGCGGGTTGCAAACGGCGCCACGAATGATACGCAATGCGCCGCTGGCACGCGGAACAGACTCAGGGTGTTAAATTGCGGCGTGAAGGTTTCGATGACCAGGCCTTCGCTATCCATGAATTGCAGCAGCCCGCCCCAATGCGCCTGCCAGTCTCGGGTCAAGTTGATGACATAGGCGATTTCGCGTTGCGCATCTTCCTGGAAATCGTCATGCCATTTCAGGAAGTGACCGGGAAGGTAACGTGTGGCCTGTGCTTTCGCGTACTTGAGGTTGCCGACGCCGGTGACCTGCTCGATGAAATCCAGGCATGAGCGGCTGTTCAGGAATTCCGTGGCGCGATGCAGGGCGAGCTGCGGGTCACGCTGTTCGCGATAGGCCTGTACCATCATGTAAGTGTTGTAGAGGAATTGGAATTTGTCGCGCGCCGTAGTCTGGATGAACTGCATGAGCGTGGCGCGCGCGTCCGGTGTCATGCTGTCGAATCCGGATTTTGACAGGGATGCACCGCTCGCGCCGTTCTGGTAGGCCAACTCCCATGGCACATCGCGTTCAAGGCAGGCATGCAGCGCATCCGCCGCTTCCGTGACGAGGAAGTCCCCGATCTGCAGGCGTTGCCGGCCGGCAAACGCCTGGCTCAGGTGCTCCGGGTTCAAGGCGGGGTTCAGCATCGGATATCCGGGGTGGCTCCGGTTCAAGTGCAAGGGCATCGGCATTATAGGGGCGGGCTTCGCTTCCTGCCGGGCGATGCGATAAACTAGGCGCTTGCGGGTATTTGGTTCAGTATTAGGCACTTGGCGAGGCGACACCACCGTACGCCACGCCAGGACACGGCCCGCCGAATGCTCAACGACACCATGGCGGAAATGAGCGAATCCTACCAGCAGCGCTATCAGACGACGCCGGTTGCCGGCGCCAATGCCCCTTACGTTGAAGCCCTGTACGAGCAGTTTCTGGCCGACCCGGCGTCGGTGCCGGAGAGCTGGCGCGCGTATTTCCGGGGGCTGCCGCCATCGCGCACGGGCCGGCCCGAGCAGCCGCGTGGCCCGGTGGAGCGGGAACTGCTGGACCACGCCCATGCGCGGCGCGTGGCTGCCGGTAACGGCGGCCTGCACCCCGAAGCGGCCGAGAAGCAGGCCGCCGTCATCAAGCTGATCGAGGCCTATCGGGGCCGCGGCCATCTGCGTGCGAACCTTGATCCCCTGGGTCTGCATCAGCCGCCGCCGGCGCCGGATCTGGAGCTTGACTACCACGGTCTCGGGCAGGGCGACATGAATACCGTGTTCAGCACGGTATCGCTGACCGGCCCGGATCGCATGCCGCTCAAGGACATCTGGGCGATGCTGCAACAGACCTATTGCGGCACCGTCGGTTTCGAATATGCCCACGTCACCAATGCCGAAGAACGGCTCTGGCTCAGGCAGCAGATCGAAGCCGGCCGCATTCACAGTGCCCTCACCGCGGAAGAGAAGCTCAGGGTGCTCGACGGCCTGACGGCGGCCGAGGGCATGGAGCGCTATTTCCAGACCAGATACGTCGGCCAGAAACGCTTTTCGCTGGAAGGCGGGGACGCGCTGATTCCGCTGCTGCACGATCTGGTGGAGCAAGGCGGCCGGCAGGGCGTGCAGGAAGCGGTGATCGGCATGGCGCACCGCGGACGCATCAACGTGCTGATCAATGTGCTGGGCAAATCGCCCAAGGCGATATTTTCCGCGTTCGAGGGGCTCTACGATCCCAAGACCTCGGAAGGTTCGGGCGACGTCAAATACCACCTCGGCTATTCTTCGGACGTGAAGACCGATGGCGGCAGCGTGCATGTGGCGCTGGCCTTCAACCCCTCGCATCTCGAAATCGTGGCGCCGGTGGTGGAAGGCTCGGTGCGTGCCCGCCAAGATCGTCGCCACGACCCCGACGGCGGCAAGGTGCTGCCGGTGCTGATTCACGGCGATGCGGCCTTCGCGGGTCAGGGCGTGTGCATGGAGACCCTGCAACTGTCGCAGGCGCGCGGCTTCCATACCGGCGGCACCGTGCACGTGGTGCTCAACAACCAGATCGGCTTCAGCATCAGCAATCCGCACGATGCGCGCTCCACGCCGTACTGTACCGATCTTGCCAAGATGCTGGAGGCGCCCGTATTCCACGTCAATGGCGACGACCCGGACGCGGCGCTGTTCGTGGGACGCCTGGCTTTCGAATACCGCCAGCGTTTCCACAAGGACGTGTTCGTGGATCTGGTGTGCTACCGCCGTCACGGTCACAACGAGGCCGACGAGCCGTCCGCCACTCAGCCGGTCATGTACCAGGCCATCAAGGCACATCCCACCACGCGCACACTGTACGGCGAAGCGCTCAAGCAGCAGCAACTGGTGGACGATGCAAAGCTCACCGGTCTTGCTGACGCCTACCGCGACAACATGGATGCCGGCAATCCGGTCGCACCGGATATCACGCCGCACGTCAGCAACGAATTCACCGTGGACTGGAGCCGCTATCAGTCGCAGGACTGGGAAGCGCCGACCCGGACCGCGCTGGACGGCAAACAGGTGAAACCGCTTACCGATGCCATGAACCGGGTGCCGGACGACGTGAAACTGCATCCCACCGTGGCGCGCATTTACGAAGCACGCCGCAAGATGGCCGCCGGCGAGCAGGAATTCGATTGGGGTTTTGCCGAGATGCTGGCCTATGCAAGCCTGATCACCGAAGGCTATGCAGTGCGCCTCACCGGCCAGGACAGCGGGCGCGGGACTTTCTTCCACCGTCACGCGGTGCTGCACAACCAGGCCGATGGCAGTACCTGGTTGCCCTTGCAGCACGTGTCCGACAAGCAGAAGAGCTTCCTGGTGGTGGATTCGCTGCTCTCGGAAGAAGCGGTGATGGGCTTCGAATACGGTTACAGCACCGCCGAGCCCGACAGCCTGGTGATCTGGGAAGCGCAGTACGGCGACTTCGCCAACGGCGCGCAGGTGGTGATTGACCAGTTCATTTCCGCCGGCGAGGCCAAGTGGGGCCGTCTGTGCGGCCTGACGCTGTTCCTGCCGCACGGCTACGAAGGCGGCGGTGCGGAGCATTCTTCCGCGCGCCTCGAACGCTACCTGCAACTGTGCGCCGAACACAACCTGCAGGTCTGCGTGCCGTCCACGCCGGCACAGATGTTCCACATGCTGCGGCGC
>DASSRV010000085.1:0-7903 GCA_035701605.1 Gammaproteobacteria bacterium | reverse complement strand
TGCGCGGCGAGGCGGAAGCCTGGATTCGTTACATCACTGCGCGTACCGGCCAGTCCTATTGATTGAGCGCATCGCGCGCTCAGGACAAATCCGTCGCGCTTTCAGATTCTCCCGTGTCAGTCCGAGGGCTACGTGCGGCATCGCCTTCGCCGCAGGCAGTCAGCACGCAGGCGCGGGTCCGGTCACGCAGGGCGCGTGCATGCTCGCCACGCGCACCGTCCGCCGACAGCGGCGGCAGGATGCGCACGCTGATGTGGCCGGCGCGCGGCCGCAGGGTATCGGCAGGCAGGATGCCGCGCGTGCCGCGGATCGCGACCGGCACCACCGGGATGCCGGCGCGGGTGGCGGCCATGAACGCACCGAGGTGGAATGCGCGCAAGCCCGGCTCGGCCTTGAAGGTGCCTTCCGGGAACACGCCGAGCGAGGCGCCGTTGCGTGCGAGCTGGATCAGCCGGTTGGCATCGCCGCGGGCCGCATGCCGGTCAAACCGGTCCACGAACTCCGAACCGAGCCGGGCCACCAGCCGGCCGGCCAGCGGTGTGCGGATGATTTCGCGCTTGATGACAAAGCCGAAGCGGGCCGGCAGCACGGCGGTCAGGAGTGGCCCATCGAGGTAGCTGGCATGGTTGGCGGCCACGATGCAGGCCCCGGCCGGCAGGTTTTCGAGGCCGCTGACGGCGATCGGTACCCCCATCAGCCGGTACAGCAGCCGGGCCGAGGCCCGCGCCAGCCGCCGCCGCCGGGCACGGCCGGGCAGGCAGATCACCAGCATGGCGGCCGGCGCCGCAAACAGGAGCGCGGCGAGCCAGGCGCGCAGCGGGAAACTGAGACGGTGCAGGACGAGGAACGGATTGGGCATGGCCGGCGCAGTATCGGGGTTCGGCGGGGTGCAGGCAAGGCGGTTCGGGGCTATAATATTTGACATAAAAATGTGAAGCCCGTCACGGTCTCGTACCCCCCGAGGTTCCACAATGACGCGGTCCAGAACGGACACAGGCAAGTGATTCGTGTGCGAAAGGCCTCGTCCCCGAGGCATTCGCGAGGTGAGGTCAAGGATTATGAGCGAATTCAACAGCCGCATGCCGGATCACGGCCTGCAACCGGCCACCCGCGGGGGCGTGCCCGTTTCCGCCACACCCAGCGGCCGCGACATCGAGCGTTTCCTGGATGCCATGTGGGGCGAACGCGGTCTCGCCGAGAATACCCTGTCCGCCTACCGTGCGGACCTGCTGGGTCTCGCGCGCTGGCTGGAAGAGCAGGGTCTGGAACTGCGCAACGCGCAGCGCGACAACCTGCTCGAATTTCTGGCCTGGCGCGTGCAGCACGGCACCCGGCCGCGCTCCACCGCGCGCCAGCTTTCCAGTGTGCGGCGCTTTTACCGCTACATGCTCCGCGAAGGCGTGATCCACGAAGACCCCAGCACGCGCATTGACATGCCGAAGCTCGGCCGTCCGCTGCCGAAATCGCTGCCCGAAACCGACGTGATCGCCTTGCTCAAGGCGCCGGACGAGTGCGAGCCGCTCGGCATCCGGGATCGCGCCATGCTCGAACTGCTGTACGCCACCGGCCTACGCGTGTCGGAACTGGTGACCCTGCGCGTCAGCCAGATCAACCTGCGCCAGGGCGTGGTGCGCGTGATCGGCAAAGGCAACCGCGAGCGGTTGGTGCCGATGGGTGAGGAAGCGCAGAAGTGGCTGGAGAAATACCTGGGCGATGCGCGTCTCGACCTTCTGAGTGGCCGTCAGTCCGATTACCTGTTCCCGACCCGGCGCAGCGAGTACATGACGCGTCAGGCGTTCTGGCACATCATCAAGCGCTATGCGGAGAAAGCCGGCATTCACACCGAGCTCTCGCCACACACTCTGCGCCATGCGTTTGCCACGCATCTTCTGAACCACGGCGCGGACCTGCGCGTGGTGCAGATGCTGCTCGGCCACAGCGACGTGTCCACCACGCAGATCTACACGCACGTGGCGCGCGAGCGCCTGAAAGACCTGCACGCGGCGCATCACCCGCGCGGCTGAGCGCGCTGCGGTTCCCTTTCCGCAAGGCGTATCATGGCTTGCCCGCATCCCTGCGGGCGATGCAGCGTGAGCGTTTTTCCTTGAACAACACCCTGAAACACCTGCTTTTCTGTCTGTGCCTGCTGTGCCTTGCCGGCGGCGTCACCGCGCAGGCCGCCGAAGACGCCGAGGCCGTGGTCGCGCGGCTGGCAAAACAACTGGGCGTCAAGCCGGCCGACGTCGCGGCCGGCCCCATTCCGGGACTGTACCGCGTACGGCTCGGGCCGCAGGTGGCGTACGTGTCGGCGGACGGCCGCTATCTGGTACGCGGCGACATCGTGGACATCCGCAGCGGCAACAATCTGAGTGCGAAGGCACGCGCGCAGGCCCGGCTGGATTACCTCAAGCGCTTCACGCCGGCGGACATGATCGTGTTTGCACCGCGCAAGGTGCGGCGCACCATCACCGTGCTGACCGACATTGACTGCGGATACTGCCGGCTGCTGGAACACGATCGTCCGGCACTCAACCGTCTGGGCATCGCCGTGCATTACCTGTTCTTCCCGCGCGACGGTGTCGGCAGCGCGTCCTGGGACAAGGCCGAAGCGGTGTGGTGTGCCAGGGACCGCAAGACCGCGTTCACGGCCGCCATGCGCGGCGAGACTATGCCGGCCGGGAAATGCAACACTGCGCCGCTCGCCGAGGGATACCGGTTCGCGCACCTGTTGGGCCTGGATGGCACGCCCGCCATCATCACCGATGAAGGCCAGCTCATAGACGGCTACCTGCCGCTCGCCGCACTGACGGATGTCCTGCACGTCAACACCGCGCAGTCTGCAACGCGCTGATCCGGTTTGATGCAGATCAAGCCATGTTTTCCGCAACGTGGGATAATGGCGGTCCGATTCCAGTCATTTCCACATGCGACTTGTCAAAGGAGGCAAGCATGAACATGAAAAAGACACTGATGGCCGCCGCCGCGTTCGCCGTCTGCACACTGTGCGTCAACGCCTACGCCAAGGATTACACCGTCAAGGCGCTGAATGCCGGCGCCGACGGCACCTTCGTGTTCGAGCCGGATTTCCTGCATATCAAGCCCGGCGACAGCGTGCATTTCGTTGCCAGCGACCCGGGCCATGACAGCGTGTCTTACCTCGTGCCCAAGGGCGCGAAACCGTGGAAGGGCGAAGTCAGCAAGGACATCACCGTCAAGTTCACCAAGCCGGGCGTATATCTCTACGAATGCGCGCCGCACCACATGTTCGGCATGCTGGGCGTGATCCAGGTCGGCAAGGCGGTGAACAAGGCCGAGGCGGAAAAAGCCGCCAAGGACATGGAAACCAAGCTGCTGATGAACAAGGACCGACTGTCAAACATCATGAAGAAGATCAAATGACGGCCTGATACCGCCGCGTCATGCAAACGCCCGCCATTCCGGCGGGCGTTTCACATTCCGGGTGGGCGCGTCTCAGCGTTCCAGCAGTGGCAGCTTTTCGGGCTTGCCTTCCCAGGCCTTGGCGTCCGCGGGTGCGGCAATCTGCTGCGTGATCACCGGCCATTCCTTCGCCAGCTCCGCGTTCAGCTCGCGGAACTGCTGCTGGTCGTCGGGCAAGTCGTCTTCCGAATAAATCGCATTGATCGGGCATTCCGGCTCGCACAGCGTGCAGTCAATGCACTCTTCCGGATCAATTACCAGGAAATTCGGGCCTTCGTGGAAGCAGTCCACCGGGCAGACTTCCACGCAGTCGGTGTATTTGCACTTGATGCAGTTCTCGGTGACGACAAAGGCCATGTGCATCCCCTCGCGGAATCGGATGGAGGGATTTTGCCACAAGCACGGCAGGGGCGCAGGTCAGCCCGCCGCCGGCTTGCGCCAGGTGTGCAGATGAAAGCCGAATTCGCCGCGACGCCGGTCCTCGAAGAAGCGTTCCAGCGCGAAGCGTACGCTGGGAAAGGCGATGTCCACCCAGGGAATGTCGGCTTCCGCCACCAGGGCCGCTTCCAGGGTCTCGGTGCCCGCGCCGAAACGGCCCTCGCGCAAACCCGCCCGAAACATCAGATGAACCTGGTTCACGTGCGGGACGTTTACCAGCGCGAGTGGCGCCAGATCCACCGCTTCCGCGAGTGCTTCTTCGCGGGTCTCTCGTGCCGCGCCCTGTTCCACGGTCTCGTCGTTTTCCATGAAGCCCGCCGGCAGGGTCCAGTAGCCGGCGCGCGGCTCAATGGCGCGACGACACAGGAGCACGCGGTCCTGCCATTCGCACAGGCAACCCACCACCAATTTCGGGTTCTGGTAATGCACGGTGCCGCAGGCCGCGCACACGTAACGCGGCAGGTGGTCGCCGGGCGGCGTCGCAAGGGAGACAGGCTGGCCGCAATGACTACAGAAATTCATGGGCGGGCAGATTTACCTGAGCAGGTTCTGTGCGCAAGACGCGTTTCGCATGAATGGTGCCCGGAGTGGGGTGAGGGCCGTGCTTACTGAAATGGTGCCCGGAGTCGGAATCGAACCGACACTCCTTTAAGGGGAACGGGATTTTGAGTCCCGCGCGTCTACCAGTTCCGCCATCCGGGCCGGGAAGGCTTGCAAGGGCGCGGATTATATCAGGCCGAGGCTCGTCACTCGCCATTACTTTCCTGCGAGCTCGCCGGAAAAATTCCTGCCGGGCTGCGACCTTTTGTCCGGCTGGGGCATCCTAATGAGCATGACGACCCCATTCCAGCAAGACGTGGACGAGGCCCTGCTGGGCCGGGCCCGGCAGGGCGAGGCGGCGGCGCAGACCGAGCTGTTTCGCCTGTTCGGGCGCGCGGTGTACACGCTGGCGCGCCGCTTGCTGGTGAAGCCGGAGCTGGCCGAGGACGTGTTGCAGGACACCTTCGTGGAGGTGCTGCGCAATCTTCCGTCGTTCCGTGCTGAGGCGCCGTTCGGCATGTGGCTGCGGCGCATCGCGGTCAATCGCTGCCTGATGCACCTGCGTTCGCCCTGGCAGCGGCACCGTCTGGCACTGGATGAGGAAAGCGGGGCCGCCGCCCCGCAAGGCGCTGATCCGGGTTTCGATGTCCTGGATATGGAGCGGGCTCTGGAAGCGTTACCGCCGGAAGCCCGCGCGGTAGTGTGGCTGCACGACGTGGAGGGCTACACGCATCAGGAGATCGGCCGGCTGCTGAATGCCAGCACGAGTTTTTCAAAATCCCAGTTGGCGCGTGCCTACGTGCGCCTGCGTCACTGGGCCGAACCGCAAACAGGTGAATCACCATGCACGCCAGTACTGAGCAATTGATCGCGCTGCGCGACGGCGACATCGTGGATGCCGGTGCGCAGACGCATGTCCGTGCCTGCACGCAATGCGCGGCGGAACTCAATTCCCTGGTTGATCTGCGGGCAAGGCTTGGCACCTTGCCGGAGTTCGCCCTGCCGGAAAACGCCTGGCAGGCGATTGCCACGCGTCTCGATCGGGACGATTCAGGACGCGGATTCTGGCGCAGCGGGTTGCGCGCCACGGCTGCGGCACTGGTTGCGTCCGTTGTCGTTGCGGTGAGCTGGATGACGTATCCAACCGCATCCCGGCATTCGGATGTTGCAACGCTTGCCGAGAGTGCGCCGCAGGCATCGGTTCCGCAACTGATGCGGCAATCAAACTACCTGGAGCGCGCCGTCTTGTCGCTGAATGCGAATGCCGATCATCTGGTGATCAGCGCGGGCACGGCCGCCACCGTGGCGGCGCTGGAAGACCGCATCGCATTGCTGGATTACGAAATCAACCGTGCCAGCGCCGGGCAGCAGGGCCGCGAGCGGTTGTCGCAACTCTGGCAGCAGCGCGTAAATCTTTTGCAATCGCTGGCCGCGGTGCGCTATGCGCAGGTTGCGAGCAACAGCATCTGACACATTACGAGCGAGGTGAATGCCATGAAGAAGTCCATCGTCCCCATTGCCATCCTGCTGGCCGCGCTGCCGTGTCTGGTCTGGGCCGCGCCGTCCGATACGCAGGCGTCGGCGGCCCGGCAGGCACAGAAGGCACAACAGGCAGCGCAGCAGCAGGCTGCGGCGGATCAGGACCGCGCGCAAATGGAAAAGGCCTTGCAGGCCGCTCAGGAAAAACTACAGGCCGCGGCACAGGATGTCGCGCGCCTGAGCATGAAGCTGAACGGCCCGGACATGGAGCGCGCCATGCACATGCGCCTGTTCCGGCCGAATCACGCGATTCTCGGCGTCACCATCACCGATCGGGACGATGACAGCGACCGGGATCAGGGCGTTCGGATTTCCGCCGTGTCGCCGGGCGGGCCGGCGGAAAAGGCCGGTCTGCGT
Organism: Gammaproteobacteria bacterium; assembly: GCA_035701605.1. Classification (GTDB taxonomy): domain Bacteria; phylum Pseudomonadota; class Gammaproteobacteria; order Natronospirales; family REEB76; genus DASSKW01. Next base: position 1,591 of record DASSRV010000085.1, on the reverse strand, counting down.
GCCGGCGATGTCATCACCGGCATCAACGGCAGTAGCTTCAAGTCGCAGCACGACGACTCGGCGACCGATCAACTCATGGAGTACATGGACAAGGTCAAACCCGGCGATGCACTCAAGCTGAGCTACCTGCGTGACGGCAAGCGCGGCAGCGTCAGCCTCAAGGCCGGCCGACTGGATCGGGACGGCTTTGCCTTTGCGTTCGGGATGCCACCCATGCCGCCGATGCCGCCGGCACCGGCGGGCGCGCCGACACCCCCGGTTGCACCGATGCCGCCGCGCTGGCACTGGTTCGGGGACCGGGATGCACTGTGGAACGACATGCAACTGGTGCCGCTCACCAAGACTCTGGGCCAGTACTTCGGTACCGACAAGGGTCTTCTGGTGGTGCACGTGCCGCCCAAGGACGCACTCAAGTTGCAGGATGGCGACGTGATCCTGAGCATCGGCGGACGCGTGCCGGGTTCGCCCACGCACGCCATGCGCATTCTGGGTTCCTACAGCCCCGGCGACACCCTGCCGCTCGATATCATGCGCAAGGGCAAGCCGCTCAAACTCAACATCAAGCTGCCGGAAAAGTCCGAGGGTGGCGATGACATCTCGGCGTTCTATCGCGAGTTCCATTTCGCCCCTTCGTTCCTGCATTACGGCTTCGAATGAGGCGGCGCGCAATCGCCTGAGCGAAGACCCCGCGCATGCGGGGTCTTTTTTTGCATCGGGATCGGGATTGATACCTGCTACCATCAAGGCTCTATGCGGCGGCAGGATTTCCACTACGAGCTTCCGGGCGAGCTGATCGCCCGGCATCCGCTGCCGGAGCGGTCGGCGAGCCGTCTGCTGTGTCTGGACGGCGCGACGGGTGCGTTCAGCGACCGGCAGTTCCGGGAGTTGCCGAGCCTGTTGGGGCCGGACGATCTTCTGGTGTTCAACGACACGCGAGTGATCCCGGCGCGTCTGTTCGGTTACAAGACGAGCGGCGGCGCAGTCGAGTTTCTCATCGAGCGCATCCTGGATGCGCACACGGCGCTCGCGCAGGCGCGCGCCAGCAAGCCGCTGCGTGTCGGCATGCGTATTCGGGTGGCGGATGCGACCGAAGCGATCGTGCTCGGCCATGAGGAGGGGTTCGTGAAGCTTCGCTTTCCCGATGCCACCTTGCCCGACTTTTTGCATGAATACGGCCATGTCCCGCTGCCGCCCTACATGGAGCGTGCCGACGAGGAAGAGGACCAGACGCGCTATCAGACCGTGTATGCCCGCGTGCCGGGCGCGGTGGCGGCACCGACCGCGGGGCTGCATTTCGATGCGGATATGCTGCATCGCCTCGATGAGCACGGCGTGCGCCGCGTGTTCCTCACGCTGCACGTCGGTGCCGGCACCTTCCAGCCCATGCGGGTGGACGACATCCTGCAACACAAGATGCACAGTGAGCAGGCATTTGTTTCGGCCGCGGTGTGCGATGCCGTGACGGACACCCGCCGCCGCGGCGGGCGCGTGATCGCGGTCGGCACCACGGCGGTACGCAGCCTGGAAGCGGCCGCCGCCGACGGCGCTCTCCAGCCTTTTGCCGGCGAAACCGACATCTTCATTTATCCCG
>DASSRV010000084.1:0-8729 GCA_035701605.1 Gammaproteobacteria bacterium | reverse complement strand
GTTTCTGTCGGCCACGCTCTCGATCAACGGCGATTTCACACATTTCCGCGAGCGGCTGGGTCTCGAGCAGGCGCAGGAGCTGCTGTTTGAAAGCCCGTTCGATTACGCACACAACGCACTGCTGTATCTGCCGGCACAGATGCCGGAGGTGAACACACCCGCTTATACCGCCGCCGTGGTGGATGCGGCCCTGCCGGTGCTGGAAGCCTGCGGCGGGCGCGCATTCCTGCTGTTCACCAGTCATCGCGCCATGCAGGAGGCGGCCGGGCGGCTGCGTGGCGTGCTTGAATACCCGTTGCTGGTACAGGGCGACATGCCGCGGCATTTGTTGCTGGAGCGGTTTCGCTCGCTCGGCAATGCGGTGCTGCTGGGCACGGCCAGCTTCTGGGAGGGCGTGGACGTGAAGGGTGAAGCCCTGTCACTGGTGGTGATTGACAAGCTGCCGTTCGCTGCGCCGGGCGATCCGGTGCTCAAGGCGCGGCTGGATGCGCTGCGGCGTCAGGGACGCGATCCCTTCATGGAGCATCAACTGCCGCTGGCCGTGATTGCCCTGAAACAGGGCGTGGGCCGGCTGATTCGCGATGAAACCGACACCGGAGTCCTGATGCTGTGCGATCCGCGTCTGACACGCAAGGGCTACGGCCGTGTGTTTCTCGCGAGTCTGCCGCCGATGAAACGCACGCGTGAGCTGGATGACGTACGCGATTTCCTGAACCGGAAAGCGCCACGTGTGCCGCAGGTTGTCGCACAACCATGAAACTGCTCGCGCTCGATACTGCGACCGGATGCTGCTCGGTAGCCCTGCTGCTGGACGGCGAGATATTGCAACGCGAGCGCACGCTTGAGCGCGCTCACGCCGAAACCGTCTTGCCCATGGCGCATGAGTTGCTGAAGGAAGCAGATTGCCGGCTGACGCAACTGGATGGTATTGCATTTGGTCGGGGACCGGGTGGGTTCACCGGTGTGCGCGTTGCGGTATCCGTGGTGCAGGGTCTGGCGTTCGGTGCGGAACTGCCGGTGGTACCGGTTTCCGATCTGGCGGCATTGGCGATGGCCGCCGGGCGCCTGCACCGGCAAACGCGGGTACTGGCCTGCATGGATGCGCGCATGGGCGAGGTGTACGCCGGTACCTATGAGCTGGATGTAGCGGAATGCGTGCTGCATGGCGAGGAAGCGGTGCTGGTTCCGGATGCGCTTGTGTTACCGGGCGATGGCGTTTGGTTCGGTGCCGGCAGCGGCTTTGCCACTTATGGGGATGTGCTGCGCGAGCGGCTTGGTGTGCAGCTTGGCGATACGGACGATGGCATGCTGCCGCATGCACGGGATATCGCCGCATTGGCCGCGATCATGTTTCAGCGCGGTGAGGCACTGGCAGTGGAGCAGGCGTTGCCGGTATATTTGCGTGATCGGGTGGCGATACCAAAGTCGTGAAGCTGCCATGCACTGTTACCATGCGTGCGAACAGCATGTGGATCGTGAACAAACCAGCATATAGGTTGAAGGAGTCGGCATGTCACTGCGTCGTGGTCTGAATCTGGCCGGTTTTGTGATCTGCGTGCTGTTGATGGCCTATGCCTGGTATTCACAGTTTCATGATCATCTCGAACCCTGCCCGCTGTGCATCTTTCAGCGCATCGGCGTGATTGCGGTCGGTATCGTGTTCCTGATCGCATTCCTGCATCATCCGCGTGCACTGGGGGCACGCATCTACGGCGTGTTGTTGCTGATCGCTTCGGCAGCGGGTGGCGCGGTCTCCATCCGGCACATCTACGTGCAACACCTGCCGCCGGAACTGGCGCCACCCTGCGGACCGGGGCTGGCATATCTGTTCAAGGTGCTGCCGCTCAACAAGTTCATCGTCAAGGCGTTCACCGGAACGGCGGACTGCTCGATCGTGACCTGGCGCTTCCTTGGCCTGACCATGCCGGAGTGGGTACTGATCTGGTTCGTGATTCTGGGCGTGGGCGGGCTGGTGCTGAACTGGTATTGGGCGAAATCGCGCGACGCGACTTAGGAGAACCATGATTTATCTCACCGCCATTCCCGCGAGAGCGGGAACCCAATGAAACCAGGATATCTATGGATTCCCTCTTTCGTGGGAATGACGAATAAATCGGATATTCGCAGAATTTATCTCAAAATCCCGTTCGCCCTGAGCATAGCGCCGTAGGCGCGGAGTCGAAGGGTGCTAAGCCCATGATTTTTATGTGTTTCAACTTCGCCTGTCCTGAGCTTGCCGAAGGGCTCAACACGAACGGTGGGATAATTTTGAGATAAGTTCTAGTCTGTCAGCAGTTTCTGCATGACGGCAAGGTAGATCTCGCCGAGTTTTTCCAGGTCTTCCACGCTTACGCATTCGTCGAGCTGGTGGATGCTGGTGCTCAGGGGGCCGAATTCCATGACCTCGGTGCCTGTTGGCGCGATGAAACGCCCGTCCGAAGTGCCGCCGCCGGTGTCGAGTTGCGGACGGATGCCGGTGTGTTTCTCGACCGCATCTTGGATCAGGGCACTGAACCTGCCGGCCGGCGTCAGGAACGGCTCGCCCGAACTCTGCCACGTCAGCGTGTGCCGCAGGCCGTGGCGTTGCAAGAGCTCGGCTACGTGTTGCCGCAACGCCGTGCTGTCGAATGCCGGGGAATACCGGAAATTGAAACGCACATGCGCGGCGTCCGGAATCACGTTGCCGGCGCCGGTGCCGGCATTGAAATTCGAGACCTGAAAACTGGTGGCTGGAAAATCCGCGGTGCCCTGATCCCAGTGCATGGCGCACAGTTCCGCGAGCGCGGGGGCGAGGCGGTGAATCGGGTTGTCGGCGCGTTGCGGATAGGCGACGTGGCCCTGAATGCCGTGTACCAGCAACTCGGCGCTCAATGAACCGCGCCGGCCATGGCGTACGGTGTCGCCGAACTGCGTCTGGCAGGACGGTTCGCCGATCAGGCACCAGTCAATTTTCTCGCCGCGCTGCACCAGGGACTGCATCACCCGTGCGGTGCCGTCCACGGCCGGACCTTCCTCGTCGCTGGTGATGAGGAAGCCAAGCCGACCGGGGTGGTCCGGGTGCGCGCTGACAAAACGTTCTGCGGCCACCAGCATGGCGGCCAGGCCGCCTTTCATGTCGGCGGCACCGCGTCCGTACAGCATGCCGTCGAGCAGCGTGGGGGTGAACGGCGGATGCGTCCACTGCTGTTCCGGTCCGGGCGGCACCACATCGGTATGTCCCGCGAACGCCAGCAACGATCCGCTGGCACCGTGCACCGCCCAGAGGTTGTCCACCGCGCCGAAGCGCAGTGCTTCGCAGCGGAATCCCGCCTGCTCCAGGCGTCTCCGCAAAAGCCTCTGGCAGCCGGCATCGTCCGGGGTGATGGAGGCGCGCGCGATGAGGGCTTGGGCCAGTTCCAGGATCGCACTCATGCGTGCGTTCCCTTGAGCGCCCCATAACGCGCCATATCGAATCCGATCAGCAGCTGTTTGCCGCATTCCAGGATCGGGCGCTTCATCAGACTGGGATGACGCGCCAGTACCGGCACGCAATCCCCGGCCTCGATCTGCTGCTTTGCAGCAGCAGACAGGCCGCGCCAGGTGGTCCCGCGGCGGTTGATCAGTGCCTCTGCCCCCACGGCCTTCAGCCAGGCGGACAGACGGCCGGATTCGGGGGGTTGCTCACGCAGATCGCGGAATTCGAATTCGAGATCATGTTGCTCCAGCCAGCGCTTCGCGCGTCGGCAGGTGTCGCAGTTCCCGAGTCCCCACATCCGCATCATGGCGTCTGGCCGGCATTGCGCAGCAGTTCGTTGATGCCGACCTTGGCGCGGGTCCTGGCGTCCACACGCTTGACGATGACGGCGCATTGCAGGCTGTAGCGGCCGTCGGCGGAGGGCAGGCTGCCCGGCACGACCACGGCGCCAGCCGGCACGCGGCCATAACTGATCTCGTCATGTTCGCGGTCGTAAATGCGGGTGCTCTGACCGATGAACACGCCCATGGAAATCACCGCGCCCTGTTCCACGATGACACCTTCGACAATTTCGGAGCGCGCACCGATGAAGCAATCGTCCTCGATGATGACCGGCGCGGCCTGCACCGGCTCCAGCACACCGCCAATGCCGACTCCGCCCGAGAGGTGCACGTTTCGGCCGATCTGCGCGCAGGAACCCACCGTCGCCCAGGTGTCCACCATGCTGCCGGCACCGACATGGGCGCCGATATTGACGTAGCTCGGCATGAGTACCGCGTCCGGCGCGATGAAGGCGCCACGGCGTACCACTGCCGACGGCACGATGCGCGCGCCGTCGCGCGCAAAATCCTGTGCCGTATAGGTTGCGTATTTCAGCGGAACCTTGTCGAAGAAGCGCAAGCCGCCCGCTTCCATGACGCGGTTCTCGTGCAGGCGGAAGTACAGCAGTACGGCTTTCTTGAGCCATGCGTTGACCTGCCAGCGGTCGCCGTGCTTTTCGGCGATGCGTTCGGTGCCACTGTCGAGCAGGGTCAGGGCGTGCTCAACCGCATCCCGAATCTCGCTGGGTATGTTTGCCGGGTTCAGTTGGGCGCGCTGTTCAAATGCGGCCTCGATGACCGGCTGTAGATCAGGATGATTCACAAACCCTCCACAAAGTGCCGCAGACGCTGCATGGCCTCGCTGCATTCCGCGACAGGTGCCACCAGCGAAATCCGGATACGGTTCCGCCCGGGGTTGCCCTGTACGCTGTCGCGCGACAGGTAACTGCCCGGCACCACCGTGACATGCTGTTGTGCGAACAGCTCGCGGGCAAAGGTTTCATCGTCAATCGGTGTGCGCGGCCACAGGTAGAACGCAGCCGGCGGACATTTGACATCCATGACCGGGCCGATAATCCGCATTGCGGCCTCGAACTTCTCGCTATAGAGCGCGCGATTCCGCATCACGTGTTGCTCGTCGTTCCAGGTCGCGATGCTGGCAAGTTGCACATGGTTCGGTACCGCGCAGCCGTGGTAGGTGCGGTATTGCAGGAATTTCGCCATGAGCGCGGCATCGCCGGCCACGAAGCCCGAGCGCAGGCCCGGCACGCTGGAGCGCTTCGACAGGCTGTGGAACACCACGCAGCGACGGAAATCGTCGCGTCCCATTTCCTCGCAGGCTTGCAACAGACCGGGAGGGGGCGCGTCTTCGTCAAGGTAGATCTCGGAATAGCATTCGTCCGAAGCCACGATGAAATCGTGGCGGTCCGCCAACTCGATCACGCGTTTGAGGTAAGCGGTGTCCATGAGCGCGCCGGTGGGATTGCCGGGTGTGCAGATGAACAGCAGTTGGCAGCGCCGCCACACATCTTCCGGCACCACGTCGAGATCCGGCAGGAAGCCGTTTTCCTCCAGCGTATCCATGAACCAGGGCTGGGCACCGGCCAGGAACGCACCGCCTTCATAGATCTGGTAGAAGGGGTTTGGCATCAGGACCAGCGGCTGTCTGCTGCGATCAATGACAGCCTGCACGAATGCGAACAAACCCTCGCGCGTGCCGTTGACGGGCAGTACATGCCGCTCGGGATCCACCCGCGCCGATTTGAGTCCGAAGCGGCGTGTCAGCCAGCTTGCCACGGCTTCGCGCAGATCCGGCAAGCCCTTGGCGACGGGATAGGCGCCCAGCCCCGTGCGAAGCGCGGCTGTCAGGGCGTCCAGCGCCAATTGCGGCGGCGCGTGTTTGGGTTCGCCGATCGAGAGCGAGATGTGCGCAAGACCGGCCGGCGGTGTGACGCCCTGCTTGAGGCGGGCCAGTCGTTCAAACGGGTAGGGCAGCAGTTTTTCGAGATCGGGGTTCATTGTGGTTTCCGGAGTGCCATCAACTGGTTTCGCCGATGCGTGACAGCAGGGCGGCATGCAGCCGGTCGAGGATGCCGGCTTCCTTGAGCGGTTGACCTTGACTGTCGGTGATGAAGAATACGTCCTCCGCACGTTCACCGACAGTGGTTATCCTGGCATTGTGCAGGCGGACGTCGCAGGCGCTCAAGGCCTGGCCGATCAACGGCAGGAGACCGGGGCGGTCCCCGGCGCTGATTTCCATCACGGTGCGGGTATGGGTGGTGTCGTCCGCGAAATGGATGCGCGTGGGCGTGGTGAACATGCGAACCTGGCGCGGCGCCCGGCGTGTCACCGCAATGGGTGAGGCGTTGAAGCGGCTGATTTCATGCCCCAGTACCTGCTCGATTTCCCGCAGGCGTGCCGGTTCGCCGGCCGGCGTACCATCGTCTTCAAGCACGATGTAGGTATCCAGGCGGCTGTCGGCCCCGACCGGTATCAGGCGCGCGTCCAGCACGGTCAGGCCCAGTTGCGAAAGCACCGCTGTGACACGGCCGAAAATGAATTCATCGCGCCGTGAATAGACGCACACCTCCGTACCGCCGCGCTGCGGCTGTTCGCGCACGAAAGCGACCGGCAGCGCATCGGGCGCGAGACGAGAGAGCGTCACGGTATGCCAGACGACTTCGTCGGCAGTGTGACGCAGAAAATATTCCTCGGTCAGTTCCGACCATATCCGGGTAATCGCGCCAACTTCGAATCCGTGTGACTGTAATTCTCGCAGTGCCGCGTCGCGGGTCTCCCGAACCAGTTCCTCCTTGTCAATCGGATTCTCGACACCCTGACGCAGGATTTCGCTGGTGGCGCGGTACAGATCCTGGAACAGACTGGCTTTCCACGAGTTCCAGAGCTCCGGGTTGGTGCCGCGCACGTCTGCGACAGTCAACAGGTAGAGATAATCAAGATGCGTCTGGTCGCTGACTCGGGTCGCGAATTCATGTACCACCTGCGGATCGCTGATGTCGCGTTTCTGCGCAGTGATGGAAAGCAGCAGGTGATGCTGGACCAGCCAGGCAACCAGCCGCGCGTCGTAACGCGACAGGCCGTGTTCCAGGCTGAAGGTCTCCGCATCCTGTGCGCCGAGTTCGGAATGATCGCCGCCACGGCCCTTGGCGATGTCGTGGAACAGCGCGGCCAGGTAGGCGATCTCCGGCTTGGTCAGCGACTGCATGATCCGGCTGCACAAGGGGAATTCCTGGTCGTAGCGGCTGAGCGCGAAGCGACGCAGGTTGCTGACCACGAACAGGATGTGTTCATCCACTGTATAGGTGTGGAACAGGTCGTACTGCATGCGGCCGACCACCGCACCGAACGCCGGCAGGTAGCGTCCCAGTACACCATAACGGTTCATGCGTCGCAGTTCGTGTGTCACGCCCTGCGGCTCGCGCAGAATGGCCATGAACAACTGGCGATGGGCGGGGTCCGCGCGAAAGCCGTCGTCAATACGGTGCAGGTTCCGGCGCAGCGCGCGTAGTGTGGCCGCTCCGAGCCCCTTGAGCCGCGGGTGTTGTTGCAGCGAGTGAAAAATCCCGAGCAGCGCTCCCGGTTTGCGTGCGAACAGGTCGGGGTCCTGGATATGCAGGAATCCGTTGCGTGCCGCGAAATGCTCGTCAAGCGGCGTGAGTTCCGCAGAAGCCGATGCCAGGATTGTTTCCTCGAATGCCTGCAACAGCATCTCGTTCAGCAGCCCCAGTTCCTTGATGGTCCTGTAGTAATCCTGCATGAATTGCTCGACGGCGAGCCCCTGCCGCGCATCCCGGTAACCGAACTGTTGCGCCAGCTTGATTTGTGCGTCAAATAACAGGCGATCCTCGCGTCGCCGGTGCAGCACGTGCAGGGCAAAGCGCAGCCGCCACAGGAAAGCCTGACCCCGGATCAGGGATTGGTATTCCGGTTCGGTGAGCAAGCCGTGTCGCACCAGGTCGTGCAGGGAACCGGCCTGGAAATGACGCCGCGCCACCCAGCCGATCATTTGGATGTCGCGCAACCCGCCCGGACCTTCCTTTATATTCGGCTCCAGACGGTAAGCGGTATCGTGGTATTTCAGGTGGCGTTGCTGTTGTTCCTGGAATTTGGCGGAAAAGAAATCGGCCGATTTCCAGGTGGCTGGCGCATCCGTGAGCGCGCGCATCTGCGACAGCAGGTTGTCGGAACCGCACAGCAGCCGTGCTTCCATGAGGCTGGTGGCGACAGTGATGTCCGCCAGAGCAACCTCCCGGCATTCAGCCGGCGTGCGCACGCTGTGACTGGCTTCAAGCCCGATGTCCCACAACAGCGCGATGAAGGCCGCAATGGCGGCGCGATGGGTTTCATGCTGCGCTTCGCTGCCCAGCAGCAGCAGATCAATGTCGGAACAGGGGTGGAGTTCTCCGCGGCCATATCCCCCGACCGCAACCAGCGCAAGATCATCGCCGGTGTCGCCGAGATGCAACCGCCAGGCACGCGTCACCAGCGCATCCACGAGCGCGGCACGCTCCCGCACCAGTTGCCCGATTTCCGTGCCGGCCTCGAAGCGCTCGCGCAATGCCGCGTCACCCTGTTTCAGGGCGCGGCGCAGCAGCTTCACGGGGTTCTCGCCGGCACGCGAAGTCGCATCCGGCAGGATGGAATCCAGCGCGGAGATCACGGGAGCCGGTGTGGTATTCAAGCGGTGTGAATCAGATTTCGCCACCGGCGCGCGTGGTGAGGATTTCATGGCCGGTGTCCGTGACCAGGATGGTGTGCTCCCACTGTGCGGACAGGGAATGGTCCTTGGTCACCACGGTCCAGCCGTCCGGCAGCAGTTTCACGTGACGTTTGCCGGCGTTGACCATGGGCTCGATGGTAAAGGTCATGCCCGGCTTGAGTTCAAGACCGGTGCCGGGGGTGCCGTAGTGCAGCACCTGCGGATCCTCGTGGTA
>DASSRV010000083.1:0-4545 GCA_035701605.1 Gammaproteobacteria bacterium | reverse complement strand
GACTTCGCGCGCACTGGAGCGCAGGTTGCGGGAAAGCGGCGTCAGGTTCCGTTGGTTCCATCGCTGGAGCTGGCGACAGCCGTGGCGCTACAACCAGCGTAACCATCGCAAGCTGCTGGTGGTGGATGGCCGCGTCGGGTTCCTGGGCGGGTTCAACATCCACCGGGAAAATTCCCGCAGAGTGTTTGGCGAAGCGCGCTGGCGCGATACCCACGTGCGAGTGGGCGGCGAGCTGGCACATGGCCTGCAAACGCTGTTCGATGCGTTCTGGCGGCGCACCCGCCGGCCGTATCCCTTCATCCTCGCCAGCAATGGCGACGGCCTGCTCACCAATCATTCGCGCCGCGGCCGTCAGTTCCTGCGTCGGTTGTACGGCGTGAAATTCGCCACTGCCAAACAACGCGTTTGGCTGACCACGCCCTATTTCGTGCCCGATTACCGTACCCAGCACGACCTCATGCACGCCGCCGTGCGCGGTGTGGAGGTGCTGCTGATGGTGCCGCGCAAGAACGATATCCGCGTTGCGCAATGGGCCGCGCATGCGGCCTACGGACCGCTGCTTCAGGCCGGCGTCAAGATTTATGAATACGTGCCGCGCATGCTGCATGCCAAGGTTTCCGTGATTGACGGCGAGTGGGGTACGGTGGGCAGCGCCAACATTGACTATCGGAGTTTTTTCGTCAACTATGAAATCAATCTGGTGAGTGTGCAGCCTGCGTTCGCCGCGGACCTGGAAGCCCAGTTCAAGGCGGATCTGTTGCAGGCGGAACCGGTGGTACCGGCGCGCTGGGCACAGCGTGCGCTGTTGCGGCGGTTGCTGGAACTGATCGGCTGGCTGGCGCGCCGCTGGCTGTGACCGTCGCGGAGAATCAGCATGAGTGAATCGAAGCCATTGCAGGGGCCCGACTTCGCATCGGGCGTGCCGGTTGCCGACCTGAGCGAGGGCCAGCCTTTGCTTGGACACGCCGGCAAGGATGCGGTAATCCTGGTGCGCAAGGGCGAACACTTCTTTGCCGTGGGCGCGAGTTGCACGCATTACCACGGACCGCTGGCAAAAGGTCTGGTGGTGGACGAGACGGTGCGCTGTCCATGGCATCACGCCTGCTTCAGCCTGCGCAACGGCGAGGTGCTGAATGCACCGGGATTGAATCCGCTGCCGTGCTGGAACACGGAGCAGCGCGGTGGCACGGTATTCGTGCGCGACAAGCTCCCCCTCACCGGGCGAAGTGTCCGCTCGATCGCAGAAACGGCAAAGACACCGGACTCCATCGTGATCGTTGGCGGCGGTGCCGCCGGTAACGCGGCCGCCGAGACCCTGCGCTTTTGCGGTTACCGGGGCCCGGTGACCCTGGTCAGCGGGGAAGACAGCCTGCCGCCGGATCGTCCCAATCTGTCCAAGGATTATCTGGCCGGCACGGCCCCCGAAGCCTGGGTGCCGATCCGTGCCGAGAAGTTTTACGCGGAGCAGGACATTACGCTGCTGCGCAATACGCGAGTTGCGGAAGTGGATATCGGAAACCGCCGCGTCCGGACCGCGGAGGGCGGACAGCTCGAATACGGGAGCCTGCTGCTGGCAACCGGCGCGGAACCGGTGCGCCCACCCATCCCGGGAGCACAGTTGCCGCACGTGCACTACCTGCGCAGCGTGTCGGACAGCCGTGGCATCATTGCGGCGATTGAAAAGGGTGCCCGGCGTTTTGTCGTGATCGGTGCCAGCTTCATCGGCCTGGAAGTGGCCGCCTCGCTGCGGGCGCGCAATGTCGAGGTGCACGTGGTCGCGCCCGAGCCGGTTCCCATGGAACGCGTGTTCGGTGCCCGCCTGGGCAAATTCATTGCGAACCTGCATGAGTCCCGGGGCGTGGTGCTGCATCTTGGGCAAGGCGTTGCCGGCATTGACGAGATCGGCGTGACGCTGGCGGACGGCAGTCGCTTGTCAGCCGACGCAGTGGTGATGGGCGTCGGGGTGCGTCCCGCGCTGACATTGGCGGAGCAGATGGGGTTGAAGCTGGACCGCGGCGTGAGCGTGAATGCGTATCTCGAAACCAGCGCACCGGGTGTTTATGCCGCCGGCGACATTGCGCGCTGGCCGGACCCCGTCAGTGGCAGTGCAATCCGTGTCGAGCACTGGGCGGTCGCGCAGCAACAGGGCCGGATTGCGGCACGCAATATGCTGGGTTTGCGCACGGCCTATCGAAATGTGCCGTTTTTCTGGAGCCAGCACTACGACGTGACCCTGAATTACGTCGGTCACGCGGAGCGCTGGGACCGGATCGAGGAAGCGGGCGATCCGGAAAAATTCGATTGCGCATTCAGTTATATGCTAGGCGGGCGACGGCTGGCGGTGGCCAGCATCTTCCGGGACCGCTACAGTCTGGAGGTCGAGGTGGAGATGGAGCGCGTCGCGACCGGGGTATGACTTCCCGTGAATGAACCGGGCTGGGGTCCAAGCCCGTTTCGGCCCCGGTTCAAGTTATGTACAATCAGCCCGAATCGGATGGATCTGCCCGGGAGCCGGGGTAGCAGGTGAAGTAATGCGTCACAAGATTGAAGTCGCCAACCTCAAGATCGGCATGTACGTGGCGGAGCTGGACCGCCCCTGGGTTGGCAGCCCCTTCCTGTTCCAGGGTTTCGAAATCGAATCGGACGAGGATCTCGCCAAACTGCGCGAGGCTTGCAAGTTCGTGTACGTGGACGATCTCCAGTCCAGCGTCACGGTCACCGGTGCCGTGTCGGAACCGGCCCGCACGGCGGCGCCTGCCAGCAGTGTCACCATCACGTCGCGCGGCGGAGATGCAGCGGCAGCGAGACCGCCCGTGTTCGGGGGTCACAGTGAGCTCAAGGTCATCACCAAGACCCTGGCGGTGGCGCACATGACCATCGTCCACACCATGGACGAACTGCGCATGGGCAAGAGCATTGACAGCCAGGAGTCCAAGGCTGTCGTGCAGCAACTGGTGAAACACGTTTCCACCAACCCGAATTCGATGTTGTGGCTGACCAGCCTGCAACAGAAACACGAGCATACCGCGCGCCACTGCCTGAACGTCTCGATTCTGGCCATCGCCTTCGGTCGTCATCTGAATCTTTCGGACGAGGACCTGAACCTGCTGGGGCTCGGTGCCGTGCTGCACGATGTCGGCAAGATGCGTATTCCGAAGGAAATCCTCGACAAGCCCGGCAAGCTGACCGAGGAGGAATATGCACGGATCAGGAATCACGCCAATGACGGACACACGGTCCTGAAGCTCGCGCGCAATATCCCGGAACCGGCGCTGGCCATCGTGCGCTCGCATCACGAGCGTGTGGATGGCAAGGGCTACCCCGATGGTTTACAGGGCGATGCAGTGCCGCGCCTGGCGCGCGTTGTGGCACTGGCGGATGCCTACGACATGTTGACGGGCGATTATCCGTTCCGTACCGCCATTCCGCCTGCGGATGCCTTGCGCATCCTGCGTACGGAAGGCGCGGATGAATTCGGTGCCGACCTGGTGCAGGAATTCATCAAGTGCCTGGGCATCTATCCGGTCGGCAGCCTGGTGCAGGTGGGCTCGGGCGCGCTCGGCATTGTCATGGCGTCCAACCCCAGCGCGCGCCTGAAACCACTGCTGATGATGGTGCGCGACGAGAATGGACAGACACTCAAGCCGCGCACGCTCATGAACCTGGCGTTGTTGCCTGACGACAAGGCCAGCAACGAAAAGTGGAACATCCAGTCGGTGGTGGACCCGAAAAAGTACAACATTGATGTGGCCGCCATCGTTGCCGAAGAAGTCCAGATGAGCTAGAACTTATCTCAAAATTATTCAACCGTTCGTGTTGAACCCTTCGATAAGCTCAGGACAGGCGAAGTCGAAACACGTAAAAGCATAGGCTTAGCCCCCTTCGACTCTGCGCCTGCGGCGCTACGCTCAGAGCCTGCCCCGGACTTGGTCAGAGGGCGAACGGGATTTTGAGATAAGTTCTAATAGTCTTTCACGCGACCACGTCGGGGCTGCGCATCCGGTTCAACGACCCGCATGTTCCTGCCAGCGCCGGATAGCATCCGGCGCATCCGTGTGTGTCCGCGTCAGGCTGGCAAAGGCCCCGAACAGCAACTTGGCGCAGAGCCACACGAGAATACCCGCGCCGATCAACAGCAGATAGCGTCCGGTGTGTTGCTGGTCGTTCAGCAGATAATTGCTGCACAGCCGGATGGGCGAGATCAGGTACAACCAACCCAGTCGGAAGCACATCGCGATCAGTTCCGCGAGGACAAAGCCACGCAGGATGAATCCCATGCGCGGCCAACTCAGTGCGAGCGGCAGGCCGATCAGCAATGGCACACTGAAAAACTTGCCGAGGATCATGGACGGTTCCGTGACAGCCGCATCCAGCGAACGCGGCAGCATCCAGAAGGCGATGGCGAACGTTGCAAGAATCAGGCCGCTGATGCCGCGGCCGTTCCACGCATCGAATGCAGCATGCCACTTGCGCGGCAGGTATTTCGCTGCCAGCCAACCGACCGCAACCAGCAAGGGTATCTGGATCAGCATTTGGGCGGCCATG
>DASSRV010000082.1:0-3428 GCA_035701605.1 Gammaproteobacteria bacterium | reverse complement strand
GTCGCAACGCGGACTGGGCCGAACAGGCCGTGCGCAAGGCGGCCAGCCTGACCGCGGATCAGGCGCTCAAGCAGCACGTCATTGATCTCGTTGCCGACAGCACGCCGGATCTGCTTGCCAAACTGGACGGACGCACGCTCGCGACCACGGCCGGCACCCTCACCCTGCACACCACGGGTCTGAGCGTCAGCGAATACAAACCGGGTTTTCGCGTGAAATTCCTCGCGGTCCTGACCGACCCCACCGTCGCCTACATCCTGCTGCTGATCGGCATCTACGGGCTGGTGTTCGAAGGCTATAACCCCGGCGGCGTACTGCCCGGCGTGGCCGGCGGCATCGCGCTGCTGTTGGCACTGTATGCGTTCAACATCCTGCCGGTGAATTTCGCGGGTCTGGCACTGATCCTGCTCGGCATCATCCTGTTCGTGACCGAAACCTTCGTGCCCGCTTACGGCACTCTCAGCATCGGCGGCTTGATCGCCTTCGTCACCGGCTCCATCATCCTCATGGATACCGACGTCCCTGGATTCGGCATTTCACGCGGCGTCATCGGCGGTGTCAGCGTATCCGCCGGCCTCATCATCATCGGTACCCTGTGGCTGGCGTTGCGCGCGCACCGGCATCCGGTGGTGAGCGGTGCGGAAGAAATGGTCGGCAGCACCGGCGTCGCGGTGTCGGATTTCGCCGACGATGGAACCGGCATCGTGCGCGTGCACAGCGAGAATTGGAATGCGATGAGCGGCACCACCCTGCGTGCCGGCACCCCGATACGGGTGGTCGCACGCAGCGGCCTGAAACTGACCGTCGAGGCCGACGGCAAGGAGACGAGAACGTGAGTATTGCAGTCCTGGTCATCGTGATTGTCGCCGTCTTCATCCTGTTCAGTTCCATCAAGATCATGAAGGAATATGAACGCGGCGTGATTTTCACGTTCGGCCGTTTCGACAGCGTCAAGGGGCCGGGCATCATCCTGGTGATCCCGGTCGTGCAGCAGATCACCAAGGTGGACCTGCGTACCGTGGTCATGGACGTTCCGCCACAGGACGTGATCTCGCGCGACAACGTGTCGGTGAAGGTCAATGCGGTGATCTACTTTCGCATCGTGGACCCGGAAAAGGCCGTGATCCAGGTGGCGGACGTTTATGAAGCCACCAGCCAGCTTGCCCAGACCACGCTGCGCTCGGTACTGGGCCGGCACGAACTGGATGACATGCTAGCGGCACGCGACAAGCTGAACAGCGACATCCAGACCATCCTGGATCAGCACACCGACGTGTGGGGCATGAAGGTCAGCAACGTGGAAATCAAGCAGGTGGACCTCGGCGAGAACATGGTGCGCGCCATTGCCAAGCAGGCCGAGGCCGAGCGTCAGCGCCGCGCCAAGATCATCAATGCCGAAGGCGAATTGCAGGCTTCGAAGACACTCATGGAAGCCGCGCAGACCCTGACCAAGCAACCGCAGGCCATCCAGTTGCGCTACCTGCAAACGCTGGTGGAAGTGGCGGGCGACAAGAGCAACACCATCCTGTTCCCGCTGCCCATGGACCTGATCGAGCCGCTGCTCGCGAAACTCAAGAAACCGTAAGGGTGCGGGCTCGAACATGCCGCCACCCGGCATGAAACAAACGGGGCCGCATGCGGCCCCGTTTCATTCGCTCATCGGTGAAAAGCCGGCGGACTATTTTCCGGCATACGCCAGACTGAAGGCACCGGGGCCGACGTGGATGCCGGCCGCAGTGCTCATGATGGACAACAGCACCTCGATCTTGTTGGCCTGCGCGGCGTGCTGGAATTCCGCGTAACCCGGGAAATTCTTCACGTCCTCGGGATTGCCGCCGTAGCTCATGCAGATGACCTTGCTTTGCAGACCCTTGCCGATGGCTTCGGTCGCCATCTCGAACAGCTTCTGCACCGCGTTCTCGAAGCCACGCACCTTGGCGACCGCGCTGGTTTCACCGCGATAGGCTTCCAGGATCGGCTTCGTGTCCAGCATGCCGCCCATCTGGTAGCTCAGCCAGCCGACGCTCTTGTCGCCTTTCTGGCCGGCGCGGGCACGCAGGAAATACAGGTCCTGCGGCACCATGTAGCCGCGGACGTTCTGCGAGAAATTCTCGACGTGCTGGCGCAGGCGATCAAACAGGATGTCCTCCTGTGTCTTGAGCACGCGCACGGCTTCATACACCGCAACTGCGAGTCCGGTGAACAGCGTCTTGCTGTCCAGCACGCGCATGGCGAACTGTTCGTCCAGTCCGGCGGCCTTGCGTGCATCCTTGTAGCTCGACAGGATCATGAACGAGGCCTTGCTGGCGTTCTCGAAGGTGGCGCTGCGATTGCTCGAACCCGTGATCACCAGCACGCGGTCGTATTTGACCACCAACTGTTCCAGGAACCAGTCCTTGATGGACTTGACCGACATGGGTGCGGTGGTGATTTCGATTTCCTTGTTGCCGACGTAGCGCCGGTAGTACTCCATGGTTTCGTCCGGATCGCGAGAGTCCTTCTTCAGCAGGGTGCCGAGGTGCATGTTGATGGGCATGATCTCGATGCCGTGCTGCTCGATGAAGGAGCGCGGCAGATCACAGGTCGAATCCACGACTAGGCCGATTTTCTGGCTCATGTTATTTCAGCTCCCGGAATGTCCCGGCGCGTCCCGGCGCCTTGCCCCGCCCCATCCCGCGTCTGAGCAGGGTGATTTATGTAACCCGAATTAAAGATAACACAGGGCCTGAAAATTTTCCGGGTTTTCAGCGGCCTGGCGGTTCAATTTCCAGTATTTCCGCTGTTTCCGTCCACCACCCGAACCGGGAACGGCTCGCTGCCGCGTCCCAGTGTCAGAGCCCGGTAGGGATAGGGCAACTCGATATCCTGCTCACGGAAGCTGCGGATCACGTCCTCGGCCAGCCGGTTACGGGCTTCGAGGTAGTCATCGCGTTTGACCCAGACGCAGTACAGAAGATTGAAGGAGCTGTCGCCAAAACCGGTAAACCGGACTTCGGGTGGGGGATCGTTCAGGACCAGCGGATTATCCGTCGCCACCTTCACCAGCACCGCCCGGACCCGGCCCGGATCCTCGCTCTCCCCCACGCCGATCGCCATGTCCAGGCGCCGGGTCGGATAGCGTGTCAGATTGGTGACCTCGGACTTCATGAGGGTTTCGTTCGGCACCCGCACCAGCAGGTTGTCGAAGGTGCGCAATTTCAGCGACAGGAGGTCAATGGAAACCACTTCTCCGCTGGTCTCGCCCACCGTGATGCTGTCGCCGATGGCGAAGGACTTTTCGCCGATCAGGAACAGGCCGCTGATGAGGTTGGAAGCCAGGGTCTGCGAGGCAAAGCCCACCGCGACCGTGAGCAGGCCGGCCGCGCCGAGGAAGATATTGCTGATGCCGTGGCTGACCTGACGCAAGGCCAGCAGGATCGCAATCACGA
>DASSRV010000081.1:0-35866 GCA_035701605.1 Gammaproteobacteria bacterium | reverse complement strand
CACGTCCTCGGTGAACTGGATCGACTCGGGCGAGCCGTAGCGAAGCCCTAGCAAAGCGATCGCGGAACCGAGGCCGAGGAAGCCCATTCCGTGACGGCGCTTGCGCGCTATCTCCTCGCGCTGCTCGGGAAGCGGCAGGCCGTTGACCTCGACGACGTTGTCGAGCATCCGCGTGAAGACCTTGACGACTTCGCGGAACTCGTCCCAGTCGAAGCGGGCCTTGGGGGTGAAGGGATCGCGCACGAACTTGGTGAGATTGATCGACCCGAGCAGGCACGCGCCGTAAGGGGGCAGCGGTTGCTCGCCGCACGGGTTCGTCGCGCGAATGTCTTCGCACCACCAGTTGTTGTTCATTTCGTTGACCTTGTCTATGAGCACGAAGCCGGGCTCGGCAAAGTCGTAGGTGGAGGCCATGATCATGTCCCACACGCGGCGCGCGTGCAGGGTCTTGTACACCTTGCAGGCGACGAGGCCCGCGGCGTTCACGATGTAGCCCTGGGTGGTCGGCCACTCGCGCCACACCACCTGTTCCGCATCGTCGAGAGCAATATCCCCGCTCTCGACTTCCTTCTTGTCCAGGGGGAACGCGAGCTTCCAGTCCGCATCGGCCTTCACGGCTTCCATGAAATCGCGCGTCACCAGGAGCGACAGGTTGAACTGCCGCAGCCGGCCGTTCTCGCGCTTGGCGCGAATGAAATCCAGCACGTCGGGATGGCCGACATCGAAGGTGCCCATCTGCGCGCCGCGCCGGCCGCCGGCGGACGACACCGTGAAGCACATCTTGTCGTAGATATCCATGAACGACAGCGGCCCGGACGTGTAGGCCCCGGCGCCCGCGACATAGGCGCCGCGCGGACGCATGGTGGAAAATTCATAGCCGATGCCGCAATTGTGGATCACGAGCAACCCGTCGTTGCCGGCGAGATAGTTGTGGTTGCCTTCCACCTCGAAATCGTAAAAAGTTTCGGGCAAATCCACGGCACGGCGGATCGCATCCACCGGACGCAGCGTGCGGGCAAATGCGATGAGCGGCGCAAGGCGCGGAAAGCGGGTTTCCCAGCGGTCGAGCCAGATCCGGCTGACCGTTTCTCCCAGATGGTAGCCATGATAGAAGCCGAGCGCCTGCCGTTCGGTGTGCGCAAGCTGGGCGGATTGCTCGGCGAGGGCGTCGCGCAGCGCCACCGGTATCCGGTAATGATCGTACTGCCCCGACTGGCTGGCGCATTCCAGAATCCGCGTACGCTTGCCGCTGTCCGCCATGTACTGCGCAACGCGTTGCAGGAAGGCGGAATCGGAAATTTTCAGCATCACTCCGCCGCTGTCCCGCACCTCGTGCCCGTTCAATGCGTGGCTGCGCGGCTTGCGAACGGTCAGCGCGCCATGCACCCCGAACAGGGCCAGGAGCGCCTTCAGTTCGCGGGCAAAGGTGTAATTCTGGGTGGCGAGACTGGCGCTGCCGCGTTCGCGGCTGACGGTCCCGTCCGTGTCCAGCAGACCGGCGAGGAACGGCAGGAAATATTTTTCCGGCTCCGATTTGATCCAGGCGGGGACGCGCAGAGATACGGTCTTGCTGCCGGTCTGGCCGTCAATCAGTTCCACGGCCCGGCTTGCGGCAAAACTGGCGACTGCGTAATCCCATACTGGCGTACCGTTCGACGTCACGGCCGCCGCGACCTGCGCCTCGCTCCGGCAAAAGCCCCGGAAGAATTCCGCGTAGCGTTCCACCACTTCGCGTTCCGCGGCCCGGATCTTGAATACGAAACGGGCGCCGGCGGACCGGGCGCGTGCCGCCCACGACGCGCGCGTCGGCTTGTACGCCATTTTCTTTTCGTGCGCGCTGCCATCCCCCAGGTGCGCCCCGGCAAACCAGGCGTTCATGACGCCAGCCGGATCGGCAGACCAGGCAAAACGATGCTGGACGAGCGCGTCATCCCGCTGCACGTCATCGGCACGCACGTACACCAGCGCACCCTGCCGGTACACCAGTACCGGATGCCGGATGGACGTTTTCAGGGACGCACCGTTGGCCACGATTTCGATGTTGTCGGCGCGCTTCACGTCCACGGTCAGGTGCTTGATGACCGGGCGCATCTCGAAACGACCGGCGTCCCTGTCATAGCTGAGGATTTGCCGGTGACGTTCGCCGACGGCCTGTTCCACCGTCACCAGCCCGTGCTCGGTGCGCACCCAGGTGCCGGGCGCCACGCAGCCCGCCTTGAGCGTCAACCCGGCCTCGTGCACTTTGCCCAGGATGTCGTCCATGGAATCGCGGATGGTGCCGGACACCGTACAGTTGATGGTGGAGGTCGCGGGCTTGTGCGCCAGCGCGCCGGCATTGGAGGTGATGCGGCCGGCCGGGATCGCGCCGTGCCTGAGCGCCCACAGGAACTTGCCGTACCACTGCTCGCGCTTTTCCGGCGCCTCGACGTCCGCCAGGGCGCGCGCCACGCGCTGCCAGGTGTCGTCCACGGTCTGGTCCAGAATCGTGCCGTCCTTGGCCTTGAGGCGGTACTTCTTGTCCCAGATGTCTGCGGACGCTTCCTGCACGGGGATCTCGGTAACGAGGGCAACCATTTGCTCTGCGGGTTTCATAACTTAAGCCTGCGCTCCATGTTTTGCATGCGGGCGCCCTGCGCGGGGCAAGCCACCCTGCTTGTTATTGGTATTGCTGGGGTCTGCACCATCGCTTCCCTTGCAGACCGGGGTCCTGAAATCCGTGGATAAACTGTGCAAAAGCTGGGGAAGCACAACCACAAGATGTTGTGCCTATGCAGCCTCATCATGCACGTCTAAAGCGTAGTCCGGGGTCGGGCGTTTGTCAAATAAATATTTTCTTTTGATTCAAAGACTTATGCAAATAAGTTACGGCCTGTCCGAGCTCATTTCGGAGCCGGATGGGTCGCAGTGCTGAACACAACATCTGGGATGCGGCGAGTAAACCACAAAGCTTTCGGCAAGGGAAGCTCCCGGTGGAATTTCGCGTGTTCCACGCCGGCCGGCCGGCCCGGACCCTTGAGAAGCGCGCAAGCGCCCGCACTTATGGAGCATCGGAAATGGCACTGAACCTGGAGGACCCGCCATGAGCATGATCCGTTATGAGCCCTGGAGTCTGATGACCCAGTTGCACAATGAAATGAACCGCCTGTTCGAGCGCACGCCCGACGAGAGCGCGCAGGCCGCCACCGATTGGGTGCCGACGGTGGACATCAAGGAGGAGGTCGAGCGCTTCGTGATCCGCGCCGACATCCCGGGCGTGGACCCGAAAGACATCGAGGTGACCATGGAAGACGGCGTACTGACCCTGCGCGGTGAGCGCCGTGACGAGAGCCGCGAGGCGCATGAGGGCTGGCGTCGCGTGGAGCGCGTCAGCGGCCGGTTCTTCCGCCGCTTCACGCTGCCCGACACCGCCGACGCGGAAGGCGTCAGCGCGCACGGTGCACACGGGGTGCTCGAGATCGTGATCCCGAAGCACGCCAGGGTGCAGCCGAAACGCATCACGGTGAAAGCCGCCTGAGCCTGCCCGTCAAGGTTCCCCGCCGCATGGCGGGGAACTTTCCGGCCCGGCGCGCGTCTGTAGCAAGGCCGGCCCCGGTCCGTTCATTTTCCAGTTTCACCCCGCGACGGACGCGCCGGCACCCGCAATACGGCTTTTCAGCACGGGGGTGCTGCCGCATTTCATCTGCGCACGGCACGGCACACACGCCGTGCCCTGGCTTTGTGTATCACGACAAGAGGGATCAGCATGAAACGCCATTCGAGCTTCATTGCCGCGCTGTGCGCGGTCGCTTTCTCAGTGCTTGCATTCAACGCCACCGCCCACATGCCGCCGCCGTTCGTCAACGGCCAGCCGGTGCCGACACTCGCGCCCATGATCAAACGCGTGACCCCGGCCGTGGTCAACGTGTCCACGCGCGGGCACGTGGAAGTGAAACAGAACCCGTTTTTCAATGATCCGTTCTTCCAGCAATTCTTCGGTACCCCCAACATGCCGGCCCAGCGCCAGTTCCAGAGCCTGGGTTCGGGCGTGATCGTGGACGCGGACAAGGGTTACATCCTCACCAA
Source organism: Gammaproteobacteria bacterium (assembly GCA_035701605.1). Lineage (GTDB taxonomy): Bacteria > Pseudomonadota > Gammaproteobacteria > Natronospirales > REEB76 > DASSKW01. The sequence goes on along the minus strand of DASSRV010000081.1, from coordinate 31,804 downwards.
CAACCACGTGGTGGAGAACGCGGATCAGATCACGGTGCGGCTGTACGACAACCGCACGTTCAAGGCGAAAGTGGTGGGCACCGATCCCGATACCGATCTCGCGGTGCTCAAGATTGACGCCAAGAACCTGACCGCCATCCCGCTCGGCAATTCCGGCCGGCTGGAAGTCGGCGATTTCGTGGTCGCCATCGGCAATCCCTTCGGCCTCAACCATTCCGTTACCGCCGGCATCGTCAGCGCCAAGGGCCGCGGCGAAATCGGCGACGGCAAGTACGAGAACTTCATCCAGACTGACGCCTCCATCAACCCCGGCAATTCCGGCGGCGCGCTGGTGGATCTGGCCGGCAACCTGGTCGGCATCAACACCGCCATCCTGTCGCGCGGCGGCGGCAACATCGGCATCGGCTTCGCGATTCCGATCAACATGGCCAAGTCCGTGATGCAGCAGCTCATCAAGTACGGCAAGGTGGAACGCGGCGTACTGGGCGTGGGGGTGCAGAACCTGTCGCCGGATCTGGCCGGGCCGCTCGGCATCCAGGCCAATCAGGGCGCACTGGTGACGCAGGTGGTGCCGGGTTCGGAAGCCGAGAAAGCCGGCATCAGGCCCAATGACGTGATTACCAGCGTCAACGGCTCGCCGGTGGCCAGTGCGGCGGATGTCAGCAACGCCATCGGCGTCATGCGCATCGGCAGCAAGGTCACGCTCGGCATCCTGCGCAACGGCAAGCCGATCACGATTACCGCGACCATCGGCAAGCGGCAATCGGAAAGTGTCGGTGGCGAAAACCATCCGGAACTGCGTGGCCTTTCGGTCAGCAATCTGGACGCCAGCTCGCCGTTGTACGGCGAAGTGAAAGGCGTGCAGGTCACCGGCGTGGCGCGCAACAGCGAGGCATTCCAGGCCGGCCTGCGTCCCGGTGACGTGATCACCGCGGTCAATCGCGCCCCTGTCACCGATGTGGCGGGATTCCGCAAGGCACTCGACAAGACCAAGGGCGGCGTGGCCTTGCGCGTGCGCCGCGGCGATCAGGCGTTCTATCTGGTGCTGCAGTAAGCGGCGGCATTGCACCACACGCGACAAGGGCCCCGCAGGGGCCCTTGTCTTTTCCGGCACTATCGCGTCAGGCCGCGTTGGCTCGGGGAAGTCGCGTCTCTTGAATGCTAAAACCGGTAACTCAGGCTCAGCATGTTCACGTTGCGCTCGATGACGGTGAATTCGAGTTCCAGCCTGCGCCCGTCGTCAAAACGGTAGCCGCCGCCGAATCCGCCGCTCAGGCCGCCATCGCTGGCACGGCCCGCGCCGAGGCGCGTCCATTCCCAGAGGCCGCCGCCACGCACCTTGAAATACCAGCGCCCGGCGCTGCGCCAGGCAAGGTAACCGGCCAGTGTGGTGAGCTTGAGATCGCTGCTGCGATATTGCGCGGCTTTCAGCGTGGTGCCGAGCTCCGCTTCCGCCGCGAATCCCGGCAGCCGCGCGGCCTGCAATCCGAGGCGTCCGACGGCCTGAACACCGGTCCGATTGCGTTCGCCTTGCGGCAACAGCAGCCCCGCCTCCGCGCCCCAGTACAGCGACCAGTCCGCGGCCCGTGCCGCGCCGCCGGACACGGTGAGCAGACACAGCAGCAGGGCGGGCACGATGCGCATGATGCTCAATAATACAGCCGCAGACCCAGACGCCAGGCGGTCTGCTCCGGCGCGACATCCACGCCGAGATCCAGACTCAGGGACGGCGTGAATTGATAACGCACGCCGGCCGCGCCGTCGCTGGACGCGCCCGCGAGCGGATTGTGCGTGTACCGCGCACGCGCATACACCTCCCAGTGCGGCGCGAGCAGCGCGCGCACGCCGGCGCTGGCATCGAAACCGTGCCGTCGCCGGCCGGCCGGTGCCGCATCCACGCCCAGGTTGTTCCAGCCGACCGTGGCGAACACCACGTAGCCCGCCGCGGGATCGCTGTTGATGCCGACGCCGAAATCGTAACGGCGCAGGTCGGCGGTATCGAAATGCTGCGCGTCGCCGTCCGCATACATGAAGGCCTGATCGCTGAGCGCGTAGCCGAGCGTCAGCGTCTCGGCATGGCCGCGCGCGCCCTGCTCCGGACGCAGCGTGCCGAACGACGCACCCAGCCACGAAAACCCCAGGGTATCGGCTGCCATCGCGGGCGTGGTGCAGAGCATCAGTCCCAGCAGAACTGCGGAAACGGAGCGCATGTTCGTCATTCTCCATTATGTATAACCGGGCCGCCCACGCGCCGGCGGCGCACTATACTCAAGTCCACCCCCGGACCGTCCGGTTCCGTGCACTTGGGGTCAGGCATTCCATAACTACACCAAATTGACTGAGGAGATTGTCCCATGCGCAAGACTGACAAAACCATCCTCGCCGCCGTGTGCGGCGGTATGTTGCTGACGGTGGGCATGGCCCAGGCCGCCGCACCCCAGGACGCAAGCAGCACGGCGGCGCCCGCCGCGGCCAGCGCCATGCCCGCACCGAGCCAGAACAAATCCGCTGCCGCGGCAGCCGAAGTGGCGCGCGCGCAGTTCACCACCGCAGTTGCCGACCACGAACCCACGGACGACGTCACCACGCTCGACAACAGTCACACCAAGATCTACTTCTTCACGGATCTCAAGAACATGTCGGGCCAGACCGTGACGCACCGCTGGAGCTTCAACGGCAACACCGTCGCGGAAGTGAAGCTGCACCCGATGGCCGCGCGCTGGCGCACCTATTCCAGCAAGAACCTCGATCCGGTCATGACCGGCACCTGGAGCGTGGAAGTGCTGGATGACGCCGGCAACGTGCTGACGAAGAAATCCTTCGAGTACACCAAGGCCGCCGCAACTGACGCCGCCGCCGGTGGTGGCGCGAAGTAACCGCCTCTTCCAGATGGATACAGACGGGGCCGCAGCGCGGCCCCGTTTCATTTGCAACTGCTGACGATTGTCACCTTACTTCCGCACTTCGCTCCCGTATAATTCCGGCACTTTCGACGAGGGAACGCGCATGAGCGATGCCATCACCATCCGGGATGCCAGCAAGTATTTCGGCAGCCACACCGCCGTGAACCAGTTGTCGCTGAACGTGCCGGCCGGCAGCATCTACGGCTTCCTCGGTCCCAATGGTGCCGGCAAGACCACCACGCTGCGCATGATCACCGGCATCCTGTCGCCGGACGCCGGCAGTGTCACGGTGCTGGGCGGTCAAAGCCCGGAAGCGGCGCGTGCGCGTATCGGTTATCTGCCGGAAGAAAACGGCCTGTACAAGGACATGCGCGTGCTCGACATGGTGAGCTACTTCGGGCGCCTGCGCGGCCTGAGCCGGCGCGACGCCCAGGACCGTGCCCGCACGCGGCTCGAGAACGCCGGCCTCGGCGCGCGGCTCAAGGACAAGTGCAACACCCTGTCCAAGGGCATGGGTCAGAAGGCGCAGGTGATTGCGACGCTGCTGCACGATCCGGAGCTGGTGGTGCTGGATGAGCCGTTCTCGGGTCTCGATCCGGTGAACGCCGAGATGGTGCTGGAACTCATCAAGCAGTACAAGCGCGAAGGCCGCACCGTGATCTTCTCCACGCACGTGGTGGAACACGCCGAGCAGATCTGCGACGCGGTGATCATCATTGATCGCGGACGCCACAAGGTCTCCGGTTCGCTGAGCGAGGTCAAGGCTTCCGGCGGGCGCACCGTGCTGCTCGATTACGAGGGCGATGCCGGCAATCTGGCCGCATTGCCGGGGGTCTTGAACGCGGACGATTCCGGCCAGCATGCGGAACTGCAACTTGCGGACGACGCCGATGCCCAGGCCCTGCTGCAAACCCTGCTCGGGCGCGTGCGCATCCGCCGCTTCGACACTCGCGAAGCCTCGCTCAAGCAGATCTTCCTGAATGCCGTGGAGAACGCCCGTGACGCTGCGTAACATCTTGCTGGTCGCCCAGCGCGACTACGTCGCCTATGTGGCGCGCCCCCGTTTCTGGATCGGCCTGTTGCTGACTCCTGCCATCCTGCTGGCGTTCATTTTCATTCCGATCCTGATCCAGCAATTCCAGACCGCGAAGGATTACGTGGTGGTGGATCACTCCGGCTGGATCATGCCGGCCGTGGAACAGCGCATTGCGGCGAGCGATTACACGCGGCTCATCAGGCTCGCCGCACACACCGCGCCCGTGGACGTGAAGACCCTGCCGACGGTGCTGGCGAAGATCAAGCCTGCCGCCGAAAAACTTCATGACGACCGGCGCAAGACGCTGGGCGAAGCGCTCGCCGCAGGCAAGCCCGTACCCACCGAACCCGATGCACTCGCGATCTGGCAGCAACGCGCGGCATTGATCGAGTGGTATCGCACGCTCACGCCGAAACAGGCGAGCGCGCTGGATCACAATCTCGCCATCGCGCGCTTCCATCTCGTCACGCAGGCGCCGGCGAACCTGCGCGCGGCGGTGAACAGCAAGAAGTTGTTCGCCTGGTTCGATCTGCCGACCGATCCGCTCAAGCCGGATGCGAAATACACCTATGCCTCGCTCAACCTGACCGACACCGATCTGCGCGACTGGTTCGGCCGCCTGGTGACCACCGTGGTGCAGACCCGCAAGGCTGCGCAATCCGGCTTGTCCGCCGACAAGGCCAAGTGGCTGCAAGAGAACGTGGATTTCGACAGCCAGTTGGTCACCGCAAAGGGCGCCAAGACCGCCACCACCGCGGAACAGGTCGCGCAGTGGCTACCGGTGGGCTACGTCTATCTGCTGTTCCTCGCCATCATGCCGATCGCGCAACTGCTGATGATGTCCACCATCGAGGAGAAATCCACGCGTATCGCGGAAAGCCTGCTGTCAGCCATCGAATCCAGCGACATCGTGGCCGGCAAGACGCTCGGCGTCGCCGGTGTCGGCATCACCATGGTGCTCGGCTGGCTGATACTGATCCTGGGGCTGGTGGCCGGCACCGGCGCCCTGTTTACCCTGGGCGGCACCGTCGCCGCGGTGCTGGCCGGCATCTCGGTCGGCAACATCGTCTGGTTCCTGGTGTATTTCGTGCTCGGCTTCCTGCTGTTTGCTTCCATCCTGGGGGCGATCGGCGCCTCGGTAAACAATATCCGCGAAGCCCAGCCCTACGTGACGCCGGTCATCCTTTCGATGACCCTGCCACTGATTCTGATGATTCCGATCGTCAAGGATCCCAGCGCGATCTGGGCACGCGTCTTGTCCTACATCCCGCCGTTGACCCCGTTCCTGATGATGAACCGCTCGGCTGCGCCGCCGCCGGTGACGGACTACATCTTCACCACCCTGCTGCTGATCGCGACCGTGGTGCTGGTGCTGTACGCCTCGGGCCGCATTTTCAAGATCGGCCTGCTCAATACCGGTGCGCCGCCCAAACTCCGGGAACTGCTGGGCTGGCTGCGCGATGCCGGCCCGCGCACCGCGGCACCGGAAAATACCGCGAAGTAAGCGTTAGCGTGGAAGGTTGCCGGAATATTCCGGCAGCACCGCGTCGAGCGGGGTCGGCGTGATGCCGAGCGCGGCGAAACCGTCCTTGCCGTTGCAGACGCTGTCGAGTTTCAGTGAGCGGTAATTGTCGAGCGAGAACGGCTTGCCCGGCAGCCATTCCATGCTCGCCGCCTGTAGCCAGCTTGCCCAACGCGGCAGTCCGACGATCCAGCGTCGCAATCCGGCTTGACGCGCGGCCAGCTTCACCAGCTCGCGCAGCGTGTACACCGTGGGGCCACACAGGGCATGACGCTGGCCGAAACTGTCGCGTCGCGCATAGCTCCGCCACATCGCCTCCGCCACGTCGCCCACCCACACCGGCGCGAAACGCGCACGCGGACAGGCCAGCGGAAACACTGGCATCACGCGCAGCAGCGCCGTGAAGCGCGCGATGAAACTGTCGCCCGCGCCGAAGATCACGCTCGGCTCGAACACCGTGACCCCGAGCGCGCCCTGCGCCGCCAGCACGCGGCGTGCGGCCTCGCCCTTGCTGCGCAGGTAATGACTCGGCGCCTGCGGACCGGCATTCAGCGCGCTCATGTGCAACAGACGTGTGACGCCGGCCGCAGTGCAAGCCTCCAGCAGGTTCTGCGCGAGCGTGACGTGCGCGCGCGTGAAGCCGCGCCCGCGGTGCCCGCGCTCGTTGAGAATCCCCACCAGATTGATGACGCCCTCGCAGCCGGCAAACGCTGCTCGCAGGGTGGCGGGATCGTGCACGTCCGCCTGCACCAGCCGCACCGAGGGCAGCACCAGCAGTTCGCGATGCCGTGCCGGCGCGCGTGTCAGCACGGTGATGTCGAAACCGTGGCGCGCGAACACCGCTGTCACCTGCCGGCCGACAAAGCCGGTGCCGCCGAGAATGCAAAGCCGGGGTCGTGTCATGCCGGTGCTGCCGCTGCTGCGCCGCCTCCAGCATAGCGCGATGTTCAGGGTCCGGTCGTCGGCAAGGTACCGAGCCGCGCCGTCAACCGCGCCGGTTTGCCGTCCAGGCGCCAATCAAACACCACCGCCTGCGCCAGCACGCGCCGCACATAGGCGCGGGTTTCATCGTAGGGAATGCTGTCCACCCACACATCGGCCGGCATGGCGTCGCCCGCCGGCGGCAGCCATTCGGTGACGCGCGTGGCGCCGGCGTTGTAGGCCGCGGTCGCCAGCGGCTCGCTGCCGTGAAAGCGTTCCAGGAGCCGGCTCATGTAATGGCTGCCGAGTGTCAGGCTGGTGTGCGGATCGAGCAGGTCCCGATCCTCATCGAGGGTCAGGCCGAGTCGCTGCGCCACATCGCGGCCGGTGGACGGCATGAGCTGCATCAGGCCCATGGCGCCCGCCCCCGACACTGCGCCCGGGAAGAACAGACTCTCGGCGCGGATCAGTCCGTACACCCAGGCGGGATCCACGTGCAGCTTGTGCAGCGCCGGCAGCAGCGTGTCGCGATAGCCGAGCGGATAATTGAACGTGGCATCCTGCCAGCAACCGGCATTGGCGAAAGTCTGGATGGTGCGGCCATACCAGCCCCATTCCGATGCCAGGAGCGCGGCCTGGCATTGCGCGGGATCCGACAGGTCTTTCACGCCGGTCTGCCATTCCTGCTGCGCGTAGTCATACAGGCCGGCGTGCACCAGCTCGCGGGCGCGCAGGAATGCGGGGCGCAAGGCAAGCTGCTGCATGACCTGCGGCGCGGGCATGCTGGCCTGCTGCGGAAATGCGTAAGCCTGTTGCAGACGGTCCGCCGCGAGCAGCGCGTAGTAATCGTTACCGACCGCGAGTGACTGATAGATGTCGCGCGCCGCGGCGTCCTTGCCGGTGGCGGCCAGCGCGCGCGCTTTCCAGTACTGCCAGGTGTCGGCCCGTCCGGCGCGACCGAGTGCGTCAATGTCGCGCAGCACCGCCGGCCAGTCCTGCGCACGCAGTGCACAGCGCACGCGCCAGCCCAGCACTTCGAAGTCGGGCCGCTCCACGGCCGCCAGCAGCCGGCGTGCATCCGGCATCAGGTGCCAGGCGTATTGCAGCGCCAGCAAGCGCTGCATGTCGTCTTCGTCATCGTGCGCAAAATGATGCCGCTGTTGCAGGCTGTGCCACAGATGCCGCGCACGCGCGGGGTCGCGGCGCGCCACCTGACGCACGCCGGCAATCAGCATTTCCTGGTAGGGCGCCGTGTCCGGGCTTGCGTCATGCGCCAGCACGCGGCGCGGATCCGCGGCCATGTCCAGCCAGGCCTGCGCCCAACTGCGGCTCGCGTCGTCGAGGGCCGGTAGCAGTGTTTTTGCCAGCGCATACTGGCGTGCGCGCAGCGCCAGCGTCACGCGCCGCAGCCGCATGTCCACACTGACGAGCTGATGCTGTTCGAGATAGGCGAACGCCGCCGTGCACGTGTCCGGCGTCGGGCCTGCACTCAGCCACAATTGCAGGGCAACCGTCACCCAGTTGTCGTGATCGGCTGCGTCGTCGCCGGCCAGGTGTGCGCTGGCCGCCGCGCAACGCAGCGGCGGCGTGTCCTCGTCGCGGTAATTGGCGAGAAAGGTTTTCCAGTCGCCGCGCCGCGCCACGGCAAGCAGCCAGTCCTGGCGCAAATCGTCCGCCACCGGCAACGCCCACTGCTGTTTCAGGAACGCCTGCACCACGTCGTCGGGTTGTTCGGCCAGTGTGGCGTCGAGATAGGCGAAACGCAGGTACGGGTACAGCGGGTATCCCGACAGGGATTCGAGATAAGGCGTAAGCTTGGCGAGGTCGCCGTGCTGCGCGGCCGCCCAGGCCTGTTTGAATGCCGCCCGTTGCGCCGCCAGATCCGGGGCGGCTTTCCCCGGTATTGTGCAGCACATGGCGAGCATGAGGCCCGCGACGAGATGAGACATCCTAGTCATGCGCCTAGGGTAACGTGAAGCGGTTGCGGCGTCATGCCGATGGCAGGCATCGAAGGAGGGCACAGGTGAATTTCAAGTCAATCAACCCCGCAACGGGGGATACGATCCGTGAATATCCGCAATGGGACGCCAGGGAACTCGACGCGGCGCTTGCGCACACTGCCGACACCACTCCATCCTGGGCCGCAACCTCACTGAGTGATCGCACCGGGCTGTTGCATCGGGCGGGCGAAGTCTTGCTGGCGCATCGCGACGACTATGCCGCGCTCATGAGCGCCGAGATGGGCAAGCTCCTCGGGGAAGCGCGCGCGGAGATCGAGAAATGTGCACGCTGCTGCACGTTCTACGCCGAGCATGCCGCCGCCCTGCTGGCCGACGAGAACGTGGCGAGTGATGCCACATCGAGCCACGTCGCTTACCAGCCGCTCGGCACCGTGCTCGCCATCATGCCCTGGAATTTCCCGTTCTGGCAGGTGATCCGGGCCGCCGCCCCCGCACTCACTGCCGGCAACTGCATGGTCTTGAAACACGCCAACAACGTGACGGGTTGCGCGCTGGCGCTGGAACAGGTGTTTCGCGAAGCGGGTTATCCGGACGGCGTATTCCGCACCCTAATGATCGGCATCCCGATGGTGGACGGCGTCATCCGCGATGCGCGCATCCACGCTGTCACGCTCACCGGCAGCGAACGCGCCGGCCGCGCGCTGGCCGCCACCGCCGGCGATGTCCTCAAGAAATGCGTTCTGGAACTCGGTGGCTCCGATGCCTTCGTGGTGCTGGAAGATGCCGACCTCGCGCAGGCCGCGGAAGTGGGCGCCAAATCGCGTTACCAGAACGCCGGACAAAGCTGCATCGCGGCCAAGCGCTTCATCGTAGTGGATAACATCGTGGAGGATTTTTTGCGCGAGTTCAAAGCGCGTGCCGCCGCGCTCAAGCCGGGTGATCCCGCAGAGACCGCTACCACGCTCGCACCGATGGCGCGGTTGGACTTGCGCGACAGCTTGCACGCGCAGGTGCAGGATGCAATCAAGAAAGGCGCGAAACCGCTGCTCGGCTGCGAACCCGTGAGCGGCCCGGGTGCGTTCTATACCGCGTCCATTCTCGACGGTGTCGCGCCCGGCATGCGCGCCTGGGACGAGGAACTGTTCGGCCCGGTCGCCAGCCTCATTCGCGTGCACGACGAGGCCGAAGCCCTGCGTGTCGCCAACGGCAGCCGTTACGGTCTGGGCGGCAGTGTCTGGACCCGTGACAGCAAACGCGGCGAAGCCTTCGCGCGGCAACTGCAATCCGGCAGCGCCTTCGTCAACGGCCTGGTCAAGAGCGATCCGCGTCTGCCCTTCGGCGGCATCAAACGCTCCGGGTATGGCCGCGAACTCGCACGCCACGGCATCCACGAGTTCACCAATGTCAAAACGCTCTGGATCGGCTAGGCACCATCTCAAAATGAATCGAATCCCTCTCCCACCGGGAGAGGGTTGGGTGAGGGGATTTTGCGAGAGGTATTAGAAGTTATCTCAGAATCCCGTTCGCCCCCGGATCAAGTCCGGGGCAGGCTCTGAGCGTAGCGCCGCAAGCGCGTAGTCGAAGGGTTAAACACGAACGGGGGGATAATTTTGAGAGAGGTATTAGTTAAAGGGTATCATCACACCGGGCATTTCGACGGGGAGCACATTCATGTCGCGTAACAGAAGCGGATTGCTGTGTGGCCTGCTGGCTATTGTCTTGTGTGCCGTCAGCACCGCGCTAGCCGCGGCGGACGACCGCCCCACGCCGACCCGCCAGCAGATTCTGGATGCGTCCCGGCCGGATGAATGGCGCAGCCTCGATCCCGCCCAAACGCTATACATGCGGCTGGCGCACGATCACCTGGTGGTGATCGAACTGGCGCCGGACTGGGCGCCCGCGCACGTCGCCAACATCAAGACCCTGGTGCGCGAACATTATTTCGACGGCACCAGCGTGTACCGCGTGCAGGATAATTTCGTCGTGCAATGGGGCGACCCCGCCGACGATCCCAAACAGGCCAAATCCATGGGCACGGCGAAAACCCGGCTGCCGCCGGAATACACACGGCCGATGAAAGGCATCGGGCATTTCACGCTGCTGCCGGACGGTGACGTGTATGCGCCGCAGGTCGGCTTCGTGGACGGCCTGCCGGTGGGACGCGATCCCAAAACCGGCCGGGCCTGGCTGGTGCAGTGTTACGGCATGGTGGGCGTGTCGCGTGACAACGATCCGATGAGCGGCAACGGCAATACACTGTATGTACCGATCGGGCAGGCGCCGCGCCGCCTGGATCACCAGTTGGCCGTGGTCGGTCGCGTCGTTCAGGGCATGGAGTGGCTGTCCGCCCTGCCACGCGGCACGGGACCGCTGGGCATTTATACCGACCCGGCGCTGCGCACCCCGATTGTGTCCGTCCGGCTGGCTGCCGATGTGCCGATTAAACAGCGTCTCCATTTGCAGGTGCTGCGTACCGACAGCAAGTCGTTCGCACGTCTGCTCGATGCCACGCGCAATCGTCACGGGGCCTTCTACAAGGAACCGCCGGGGCACGTCGGCATCTGCGATGCACCCTTGCCGGTACGCGAAGCGCCGGGCAAGTAAGTCTGTGAAAACCTATCTCGTCGGCGGCGCGGTGCGTGACCGCTTGCTGGGTCTGCCGGTCACGGAACGCGATTACGTGGTGGTGGGCGCCACGCCCGCCGACATGACCGCGCGCGGTTACCAGCCCGTGGGCAAGGATTTCCCGGTGTTCCTGCATCCCGAGACGCATGCGGAATATGCGCTCGCGCGGACCGAGCGCAAGACCGCGCGTGGCTATCACGGCTTTGAATTTCATGCCGCACCCGATGTCACGCTGGAAGACGACCTGCGCCGCCGCGACCTCACCATCAACGCCCTCGCCGAAGATGAAGCCGGCACGCTGATTGATCCCTACCACGGTCAACGCGATCTGGACGCGCGCGTGCTGCGGCACGTGTCGCCGGCCTTTGCCGAAGACCCGGTGCGCGTATTGCGTGTCGCGCGCTTTGCGGCGCGCTTTGCGTCATTGGGATTCCGCATCGCGGAAGAAACCCTGGCGCTGATGCGCACCATGTCGGAAAACGGCGAAGTGGATGCGCTGGTGCCCGAGCGCGTCTGGCAGGAAACCGCCAAGGCGTTGCAAACCGAAACGCCGTCGGTGTTTTTTACCGCGCTGCGTGCCTGCGGTGCGCTCGCCCGCGTGTTCCCGGAACTGGATCGCCTGTTCGGTGTGCCGCAGCCCGCCAAGTGGCATCCTGAAGTGGACACCGGCGTGCACGTCATGCTGGTCGTGGATCAGGCCGCGCGCCTGTCAGGTGAGCTTGCCGTGCGCTTCGCCGCGCTGGTGCACGACCTCGGCAAGGGCACCACGCCGGCCGACATCCTGCCGCATCATTACGGCCACGAAGCGCGCAGCGTGAAGCTGGTTGAGGCCCTCTGCGAACGGTTGAGAGTGCCGCGCGAACTGCGCGAGCTGGCGGTGCTCGTGGCTCGCCATCACGGTCAGGTACACAAGGTCGAGGAAATGCGGCCGGATACCGTTCTGAAACTGCTCGAATCGGTGGATGCGTTCCGGCGCCCGGAACGTTTTGAATTCTTCCTGACTGCCTGCGAGGCGGATCATCGTGGTCGCACCGGGCTTGAAGACACGCCCTTTCCGCAAGCCGCGTATCTGCGACGCGCCTTCGCTGCGACGCAAGCGGTTACTGTGCGGTCACTGGGCGATATTGCCGGTCTCAGTGGGGCGGAGATTGGCGAGCAGTTACATCGCGCGAGACTCAAGATTTTGCAAAACCACAAGTAAACTCCTGATCGTCATTCCCACGAAAGTGGGAATCCAGGTCTTGATTAAGCGCGGCTTCGCCACCTTCAATTAAAACTGGTTACCGAACCGGTAGTCGGGACTACTTTCCATCGTTACTGGAATATCATTGCAAAACATCTATTTATTATTGAGCGTGAAGGAAACAGCAATGGCGCAGTCATACTCAGATCTCGGCCTTCCGAAATGGCCAGACAATATTGGTAAAATCCGAGATATTAAGGCCATCGACGGTAAACCAATCCGATTCACCGTCCTCGACGAAATACTACACCCCGAAACGGGTCTTCCACAGAAGCTGATCTGCTTTCAACCTATACGATGGGATTCGGGCGGCACAGCACTTCGTCTCGGTTATTACATGCTTGGATGGAAGGAAAAACGCCGAGGCATGTGGGTCTGTGGGCAATATTCGACGTTTCTTGACCCGCGAGACTTGAGTGCGGTTATGGAAGAAGCCAAGTCGTGCGGTTGGTTCGAATAACGCTGTTACCCAACAAGTTACTGCGCCGAGTAACATTTCTGCCGTGCTCCAATGCACCGAAAGGCTTTAGCATCATGCGCCACTACAAACCCCTTGCGCATAGTTAGCGCTTTTGCTAACATGATTCATGCCGTACCAGATCGAGTACTTCCAGCCGCGCGTTCTGGCAGAGATCGAGTCTTGGCCGGTGGATGTCGTCGCCGACTACGCCCGTCTGACCGAACTCCTCGCTGAGTAGGGCCAAACCTGCGGCTGCCCCACTCACGCGCCTTCGGAGAGGGGTTGTTTGAACTCAGGCCCCGCGGGCGTTCCGGTATGGGCCGTGCCTTTTACTGCTTTCTGTTGAATAAACGCATCGTCGTAGTCCACGCCTTCATCAAGAAGTCGCAAGAGACTCCCGACAGGGAGCTCAAGCTGGCCCGCAAGCGGGTCAAGGAGTTGCAACATGGCTAATCTCCGTTACAAACCCGTACCACACGATCATCAAGCCTTTCTGGCACGCGCGTCCAAGCGCAAAGGCTTCGCAAAGGCGTATGAGGCTCTGGAGCTGGAGTACCAGCTCGCCAGTCAAATGCTCAAGGCGCGTTCGCGGGCCGGCCTCACTCAAGATGCGGTCGCGGAACGCATGGGCACCACCAAGAGCGCCATTTCGCGGCTCGAGTCAGCCGGTAAAAAGCACGCCCCTTCCATTGCTACCCTTCAGCGGTACGCGCAAGCCGTCGGTTGCGACCTGAAGGTCAAATTGGTGCCACAGAAGTGAAGCCGGGTCTTGCCAGTTTGTGAGCGGCTTAACTGTGAATCTCACGCCGGAAGCGCGGCACCGGGACCCTGCGTCGGTGTGTAACAGGGATTGGCTGCCTCCCCGGCGTGAGGGTCGCTGTACACTGTGGTCTCGCCGTGGGTATGGAAACTTTCCCAGCGGACGCCTTGTGGATCTTCCGCCCAGTACTTGTCGGAGCGCGCATAGCAGCAGGCGACGTCCTGTTCCGCGCGTGTGACCGCCTCCGCGGCCTTGAGTCGTGCACCGATGGCTTCCAACTCGGCCGTGTCCGCAACCTGGATGCCGAGATGATTCACGCCCGTCTTGCGGTCACGCGCGGAAATGGCGAAGTTCAACTGCGGATCTTCCAGCATCCACTTGGCGTAATCGGGCTTCTCGACCGTGGGCGCGGTGCCGAACAGGGTGGAATAGAACCGGATGGATTTGCCGAGATCAGCGACGGCGACGTGAACGTGCAGACGTTTCATGGGAAGGCTCCTGGTGGGTGGAACGAGACTTGGGCGCACGCGCGGTGATGCCGCAGCCGGCGCCCTGGCAGCAGTTTTCGGAGAGATAGGCAACGAGGTCGTTCATGGCGCCGTAGTCGGCGGCCTGGTAGAGGATGCGACCCTCGCGCCGGGCGTTCGCAAGCCCGGCGTGGCGCAAGCCCGCGAGGTGGAACGACAGCGTGGCAGGCGGAAGCCCGAGCTTCTCGCCAATGGCGCCCACCGCCAGGCCTGCCGGGCCGGCCTGGACCAGCAGGCGGTAGATAGTGAGCCGGCTCTCGTGGGCCAGGGCTCCCAGGGCATGGACTGCGTCTTTATGTTTCATATTTCTAGTATTATCGAATTATTAGGCAATGTCAAGCCGCGCCTTTTCGCCGCAGGCGGGGGTCTTTATCCGCCCGCAGGAATCGAAGCGTGTATTCGAGCCTATTGCCAAAGTCCGGGCCAGGAGCCGGTGGAAGAGGCCCGACGGCAGAGCGTAGAATTGCCGTAACGCTGGAGGATGTTATGGCGGCAAATCTGAAAGAAGAACTGCACTGGTTGGCGGACCACTTGCCCGATGGCGCGGAGTGGAAGGACGTGCTTTACGAAGCCTACGTACGCCAAGAAATCGAAGCAGGGCTTGAAGAAGCGCGTCGCGGCGAGTTCGCAACTGATGCTGAAATAAAATCCGCTTTTGCCAAATGGGGGGTACAGATTGAAACTGAAGTGGACTCGGAGAGCGCTGCGCCAACTCCTTGACGCACAGGAATACATCGCGCAAGAAAATCCTGCCGCCGCAAAACAAGTTGTTGATCGCATTGCGACGGCAGCCAGTCGCCTGCTCTACCATCCGAAGATGGGGCGAACAGGGCGCGTTGCGGGCACGCACGAGTTGATTGTCAACCGCACGACTTATTTCATTGTCTATGTACTCATGAACGATACGGTGCAGATCGTTCGTGTCTTGCACGGCAAGCAAGATTGGCCGCCCAAGCGCCGATAAACATCTCACTCCGGAGGGCGCTCGGGTGCCGCGCTATTACGCGGCAAAGCACGCCGTAACGTCAGACGATTCATGTCCCTATAATAACCAGATAGCCGCAATGGCTGTTACAGGCCGTGGCTCAGGTCACGCAGGGCAAAGCCTTGCAACGACGGTTCGATGCCTTTGGTGAAACCGATGATCTTGAACCGCTCGCCCATTTCTTCCGGCAGGGTCAGCAGTTTGATCTGACGTGCGCTTTCGAGATCGCGGGCCTGATCCGCGATGCCGAGTGCGAGCAGGAAGTGCGCCTGTGTGGTGTAGCCGGCGAGTTCCAGGTCGTGAACCGTGCCGGCTTCCGCCACGGCGGTGAAATCCACGTGCGCGGTGATGTCCTGCAAGCCGGGATAGAGAAAGGGATCGTCGTGGGCGCGCTGCCGGTAATGGCACATGAGCGTGCCCATGCTGCGCTCTGCATGGTAATAGGCCGCACGCGGATAGCCGTAATCCGCGAACAGCAGGGCGCCGCGTTCGAGGCTATCCGCCAGTGACGCCATGAATGCCGGCAGGCGTGGACAAATTTCGGAGCGGTAACCCGGCACCAGGGGCGAAGCGAGTTCGGATTCGAGTTGCGCGAGTGTCGCCGCCAGTTCTGTTGAAGCCGGCCGCGTATCCCAGACAAATGTCTCGGCCTGCACGGTCACGGTGTATTCCGTCCAGCCCCGTGACTCGTGACGGAAACGCGACACCGGCAGGGCATCCAGCACTTCATTGGCGAGCACCACGCCGTGGAAGGATGTCGGCAGGGTGTCGAGCCATTCAACGCGCGAAACCAGCTCGGGCACGCGTTGCTGCAAAGTTTCACGCTGACGTTCGCGAAGATCGGCACTGACTTCGAGAATCAGGTAACGGCCCGGCAGACAATCGAGCCGCACCAATTCAGCCAGCACATCCGCCGCCATGATGCCGGAACCGGCGCCGAGTTCCAGCACGCCGCCACCGCCGAGTGCTGTCAGCACGTCGCGGCATTGCCGGGCCATGCACTGCGAAAACAGCGGCGACAGTTCCGGTGCCGTGATGAAATCGCCGGCCGCGCCGACCTTGCGCGCACCGGCGCTGTAATAACCGAGCCCGGGCGCGTACAGCGCCAGCTCCATGTAACGCTCGAAGCCGATGCTACCGCCCGCCGCGACGATTTCCCGCGCGATCTGCGCGCACAGCCGCGCACTGTGCGCCAGCGCCTCGGCCGAAGGTGCCGGCAATTCGGACAGGGATTGCTTGACGGGCAGCACGGTATTCTGGTTTATAGTGGACGCGGGGCCACACAAGGCGGGAAACATGGAAAATGATACCGCAAAGCTTGCCGGACGCACGGCGCTGGTGACCGGCGCAGCGCGGCGCGTGGGTGTCATCATCGCCAGCCGCCTGCATGCGGAAGGCATGAACGTGGTGCTGCATTACCGGCGCTCCGAAGGCGAGGCCGCAGCCTTGTGCAACAAATTGAATGCCCTCCGCCGCGACTCCGCAGTGCTGGCGCAGACCGATCTTGCGGATGTGGCGGGATTCGATTCGCTGGTCAAGACTTCCCTGCAATGGGGCTCACTGGACCTGCTGGTCAACAATGCGTCCGTGTTCCAGAGCAGCACCGTCGGACAGGTCGGCGAGGGTGAATGGGATGAAATCCTCGGCACCAACCTGAAAGCGCCGTTCTTCCTTGCACAAGCCGCGGCGCCTTATTTGCGTCGCAATCACGGCAGCATCGTCAACATTGTGGACATCTATGGGCAGCGGCCTTTGACGGGACACACGCTTTACAGCGTGAGCAAGGCCGGCCTCGACATGCTGACCCGCTCGCTGGCGCGCGAGCTGGGGCCGGACGTGCGCGTGAACGGCATTGCACCGGGCGCGATCCTGTGGCCGGAAAAAGGTCTGGACGGCAAGGACAAGAAAGCCATCCTGGACCGCACCGCGCTCAAGCGCATCGGCTCGCCGGAAGACATCGCGGGCGCGGTGCTGTATCTCGCGCGCGATGCGGAGTATGTGACCGGACAGATTCTCGCCGTGGATGGCGGGCGTAGTGTGGGCTGGTAATCACAGAAAATTTATTTACTCGACATTCCCGCTTCCCTCACTGCTGCCCAGGGGGAAACCCGGCAACATAAGCGCCCGGCCTTGGGCCGGGATTCGTTCAGACTGGGCCTCGGCTTTGGCCCCCTGCGTCGCCCTACCGCCTACATTCCTGTAGGCGTTCGCCGGGGCCACGGCGCATTAGCAAAATTCGAGTCTCCGTAACTCTCATTTGTCCGCAAGCCGCTTGTTTTATTCGTTTCCCGGAGACAGAGTCTATTTTCTCCGGACAGCAGTGCGCTTTCGCGGGAACGACGACCGATAATTAAATCGGGGATTCCTCAGTACCCATTCACCAACTGCCGCCAGCCGTAACGCTTCGGCACGGGCTCGCGTGCGGCGCGTTCTGACAGCGTGCGCTCCGCCGTGATCGCTGTCGGACCGCAGCTCCCGTTGGCGATGTAGTACAGCGCGGTCGCGAGCGAGGATTCGGTGCTGTCGCCGAGGGCGTGGGTAAAATCGTCCGCGGCCGGGCAGGTCGGCGCAAAACCCTGGAAATAATCGCCGTAATCCGCGGCGTTGGTCATCTTGAAGGTCATCGGGTACAACACGTCCTTGCAGATGTCGAAGCCGTTCTCGCCCACCGGCTTGCCGAAGGTGGTCGCGCCCACCGTCACCACGTCCATGTAGGGCTTCAAGGCATTGATGATGAGCTCGCTGGCGGAAGCAGTGGCGGCGGTGGTGATGAACACCACGCGCGACAGCGCCAGCCCATTGGTCTGGCTGCCAAAATAGTACGTGTAGTTGTTGCCGCTGTGGCGGTCGTTGTAATTGAGTGTGGCGAACAACTGGCCGGCATTGGCGTTGCCCGCGATCAGCGAGCCCAGATGTTGCGCGACGGACAGCAGGCCGCCGCCGTTGTAGCGGTCGTCAATCACCAGCTCGTCCACGCCATCCGCCTTGAGTTGCGCGAAGGCCTGGTCCAGTTCGGCATCCGAGGGCTGGATGAAATTCTGGAAGAAGAAATAACCGACCTTGTGACTGCCGGCGGTGAAGGTCTGCACCAGTTTTACGTTGGGCTGCGTTACCACGGCCTTCCGCATGGTCGCGGTGTGCACGTCGCCGGCGAGATGCTGGAATTGCAAGGTTGCTTCAACGCCCACTTCGGTATCGCCATAGGCACTGTCAAGCGTGCCTTGCGCAAGCAGTGTGGCAACCGGTGTGCCGTTGATCGAAAGCACGGTGTCGCCGCGCGCCATGCCGGCATCCGCCGCGGGACTGTTCGGATACACGTCGGCGATGCGCAAGGCATTGCCGGCATCGAGCTGCTGGCTGAAACCGAAGCCGACGTATTGTCCGGCGCCATAGAAGGCCTCATTCGCAGCCTGACTCGTGACAAAACTGAAACGATCCAGCGGCTGGTGACGCAGCGCCTCGACAAAACTCTCCGCGTCGCTGTAGGCCCCGGGATCCGCAGCCGGCAGGTTGCTGTACCAGTAGTACCAGTCCTGCATGACGCCGAGAATCTGGTTGTTCTCGCCGCTGATCGAGCAATCGTCGGCCGCGGCCTGTGTGCTGCCGCCGGCCAGCAACTCGCTGCCGGAGCCGCCGCAGCCCGCCATCAGCACCAGCGCGCAGCTCAGTACGGCATAACACAGGCTTCGCATGCGTTTTGTGCCCGGGGATACCATGCTTTCTTATAAGCCAGTCAGCGTGACCAGCGCAAGCGGCTGGCTGGCGGCATCGAATGCCGCCCAATGCTCGGCAAAGCTGCGGCCGGTCTGCGGATGTCTCCGTTCGGGCGCGATGTCCGTCATCGGCTTCAGCACGAACGCATAGCGCAGGAGATCCTTGCGCGGCAGCACCGGCGCGGCATCGCGCACCAGATCGCCGTACAGCAGCATGTCAATGTCGAGCGTGCGCGGCGCATAGCGTGGCCCGCCGCGCACCCGGCCGTGGGCGAATTCGATGCGTTCCAGGCTGTCGTGCACCGCGTCGAAACCGAGCGTGGTGGAGAACCCCGCCACGAGATTGAAGAAGTCGTCGCCCTCGAACCCCACGGCGGGATTTCGGTACACCGGCGAGACGTGCAGCGCACCGAAGCGTGCGCGCAGTTGCTGCACTGCGGAACGGATGTTCTTTTCCGGCTGTACGTTGCTGCCGATGCCGACAAAGACCTCAGTCACACGGAGATTCCCGGTTCAATCGCGTTTGCCGCGTTCAATGCTGATGCCGACCGATTTGCTGCCGTTGACCGCGCCCGGTTTGTGCAGCGTCAGTCTCACCCAGGGCACGCCGAATTCGTCCCGCACGATGCCCGCGACCTTTTCCGCCAGCGTTTCCACCAACTGGAATTCCTGTTCGCTCACATACTGGATGATGCGCTTGGCCACCGCCTTGTAATCCAGCGTGTCCTCGATGCGGTCGCTGGCGGCGGCGCGCCGGATGTCGGTGCCCATGTCGAGATCGAAACTCACGGTCTGGCGGATGCGTCGTTCCCAGTCGTAGATGCCGACCACGGTGTCTATGCGCAGGTCACGGATGAAAACGGTGTCCATGTGGCTCCTGAATCAGAATTGTTTCCTGAATTTCCACTCCCGGAAGGAGAGGGAATGTGAATTTAATGATTCATCCCATTCACGCCGCTGTCAGGCTGTCGAGCGGCCAGCGTGCCGTCACCGGCGTCGGCGCCACGTCGCGCTGCGCCGACAGTCGCACGTACCCGGCGTAGGCGATCATGGCGCCGTTGTCGGTGCAGAATTCGGCGCGCGGATAGAACACCTCGCCGCCGCGTTCCGCTGCCAGTGCCTTGAGCCGCGCGCGCAGCGACTGGTTCGCGCCCACGCCGCCCGCCACCACCAGCCGATCGAGCCCGGTCTGGTCCAGTGCGCGTGCGCACTTGATGGCGAGCGTGTCCACGGCCGCCTCCTCGAACGCGCGTGCAATGTCGGCGCGCGTCTGGGCGTCATCGGGCGCATTTTTAAGCGTGGTCAGCACCGCGGTCTTGAGGCCGCTGAAGCTGAAATCGAGTCCCGGCCGGTCGGTCATGGGGCGCGGCAACACGAAGCGGCCGGCCACGCCCTGCTGTGCCAGTTTTGCCAGGTGCGGCCCGCCCGGATACGGCAGGCGGAGCAATTTCGCCACCTTGTCGAAGGCCTCGCCGGCCGCGTCGTCCACCGATTCGCCGAGCGTGGTGTAGCGACCCACGCCCTGCACTTCCACCAGGAGCGTGTGCCCGCCCGAGACCAGGAGCGCCACGAACGGAAACGCCGGGCGCGGCGTCTCCAGCATGGGCGCCAGCAGATGCCCTTCCATGTGGTGTAGCCCGAGCGCCGGCACATTCCAGGCAAAGGCCAGCGCGCGGGCAAAACAGGCTCCCACCAAGAGCGCACCCAGGAGCCCCGGCCCGGCGGTGTAGGCGATGCCGTCAATCCGGTCGGCGCGGCTGCCCGCCTCGGCCAGCGCCCCGCGCACCAGCGGCAGCAGCTTGCGCACGTGGTCGCGCGAGGCCAGTTCCGGCACCACCCCGCCGTATTCGGCATGCAGCGCGATCTGGCTGTAGAGCGCGTGCGACAGCAGCCCGCGCTCGCCGTCATAGACGGCGACGCCGGTCTCGTCGCAGGAGGTTTCGATGCCGAGGATGCGCAAGCGGAGCAGGTCCCGGGGTGGCGTCAGGCTTTGCAATTCTACACGCCGGCCGGTAGAATGCCGGCCCTTTCCGGGGTGGCGAAGGCGCCGCCCGGCCCAAAAGCGAGAACCGCATGCCCAGCGTACGAGTCAAGGAAAACGAGCATTTTGACGCCGCCCTGCGCCGCTTCAAGCGCGCCTGCGAGAAGGCCGGTGTCATGACCGAACTGCGCCGCCGCGAGTTCTACGAAAAGCCCACCCAGGAACGCAAGCGCAAACAGGCCGCGGCCGTGAAGCGCCACATGAAGAAGCTGTCGCGCGAAACCTCGCGCCGCACCCGCCTGTACTGAGTGCCGGGCCGCAGGGCCCGCCAATCCGTCAAACCCGACACGGCGCTCATCGCAAGAAGAGCGCCGTGTTCTTTTCAGGAACCGCACGCCATGCCGCTGAAAGACCAGATCACGAACGACATGAAGGATGCCCTGCGCGCCGGCGACAAGCCGCGCCTCGGCGTGATCCGCCTGATCCTCGCCGCCATCAAGCAGCGCGAAGTGGACGAGCGCATCACACTCGACGACGCCCAGGTGCTGGCGGTGCTGGACAAGATGCTCAAGCAGCGCCGCGATTCCGTGAGCCAGTATGAAAAGGGCGGTCGCGCGGATCTGGCCGCGCAGGAACAGGCCGAAATCGCCCTGATCCAGACCTACCTGCCGACGCAGCTCGACGAGGCCGAACTCGACGCCCTGGTGGCGGAGGCGGTTGCCGCGAGCAACGCCAGCAGCATCAAGGACATGGGCAAGGTCATGGGCTGGCTCAAACCCCGGGTGGCCGGCCGCGCCGACATGGGCGCGGTGAGTGCGCGCATCAAGGCCCGGCTCGGCGGCTGAGCACCGCCGCCGTGAACTTCATCTATCCTTTGTACACCCTGTGAGCGGGACGCGGGGCGGTGCATTCCGTCCCGACCTGCAACGCGACGACACATGGCACGCATCCCGCCGGGATTCATCGAAGAGCTGCTGACGCGCATTGATATCGTCGAGGTCATAGACAAGCGCGTGCCGCTCAAGAAGCACGGTCGCGAATTCGCGGCCTGCTGCCCGTTCCACAACGAGAAAACCCCGTCGTTCTACGTGAGCCCGGTCAAGCAGTTCTACCACTGCTTCGGCTGCGGCGCGCACGGCACCGCCATCGGTTTCCTCATGGACTACGAGCACATGGAGTTCCCGGACGCGGTGCGCGAGCTCGCGGGACTCGTCGGCGTGGACGTGCCCGAGGAGCGCGGCACCCAGGACAACGCATCCGGCAATGCACCGCTGTACGCGGTGCTGGATCAGGCCGCGCGCCTGTATCGCGACGCCCTCAGGGCCACGCCCGCGGCCGTCGCCTACCTCAAGCAGCGCGGCCTGAGCGGCGACATCGCCGCGCGCTTCGGCATCGGTTACGCGCCGGCCGGCTGGGACACCTTGCTGAAACAACTCGGTGCCGAGGCCGAACGCGCGCTGCTCGCGACCGGCATGCTGATCCGCAAGGACGACGGCCGCTGTTACGACCGGTTCCGTGAACGCATCATGTTCCCGATCCGCGACAACCGCGGTCGCCTGATTGCCTTCGGCGGCCGGGTGCTCGATCAGGGCGAACCCAAGTACCTGAACTCGCCGGAAACCCCGCTGTTCCACAAGGGCCGCGAGCTGTACGGTCTCTACGAAGCACGTCAGGCACTGCGCAGCATCCCGCGCCTCATGGTGGTGGAAGGCTACATGGACGTGGTGGCCCTGCATCAGCACGGCGTGGCCTATGCCGTAGCCACGCTCGGCACCGCCACCACCGCGGATCACCTGCAGCGGCTGTTCCGGGTGGCGCCGGAAGTGGTGTTCTGTTTCGACGGCGACCGGGCCGGTCGCGGCGGCGCCTGGCGCGCGCTGGAAAACGCGCTGCCCGAAGCGCGCGAGGGGCGGCACATCAAATTCCTGTTCCTGCCCGAAGGCGAGGACCCGGACACGCTGGTGCGCAAGGAAGGTCGCGAGGCGTTCGAGGCGCGTCTGGCCGGCGCCCAGCCGCTATCGCGCTTCCTGTGCGAGAGCCTCACCGCGCAGACCGATCTCGATTCCGCGGAAGGCCGCGCGCGGCTCGTCGAGCTCGCCCGCCCGCACCTGGCGCGGGTGCCGGCGGGCATGTTCCGGGAGCTCTTGGCCGAAGAAATCGCGCGCCTCGCCCAGGTGAATCCCGAAAACTTGACTATCCTTAACCGGACAGCGCGGGCCGGGGCCGCGGAGCGGGCGGCCTCGCTGGCCCCCCGGCCACAACTGACCAGCCCGGTGCGACGCGCGATCGCGCTCCTGCTCAGCCAGCCGAAACTGGCCGGGCTGGCCGGGGCACCGGCGGAACTGGATGGCGTTTCGCTCAAGGGTACGGAGGTGCTCAAGGCGCTGCTGGAATTCGCCCAGGCCCACCCCCATATCAACGGGGCCGGCCTGCTGGAACATTGGCGGGGCAGCGAAACCGGCGCCACGCTGATGAAGCTCGCCCAGGCCGAGCTGGTCACCCCGCCGGAGGCCATGGAGGCCGAATTTGCTGCGGTCATGGCCGACCTCGTGCGCCGACCCGCCGGGCGCCGTCGCGATGAGCTGATTGCCGAAGCCGGCCGCCGGGCGCTGAGCCCCGCGGAAAAGGCCGAGCTGAGCCGCCTCCTGGCGGCGCCGGAGAGCCCGGAACAGGCCGCCCCGGGCACGAAAACCGATTGATTTAACTGGAAAAAGCGGCCTTTTGCGATATAATTGAGCGTTTCACTCCGGCGTTTTCAAAAGCGCCCCATTCCGACACGGAACACCATGAACCAGATGACCGAGGACAAGCAGTCGCAGCTCAAATTGCTCATCGCACGGGGCAAGGAGCAGGGCTATCTCACCTACGCGGAGGTGAACGACCACCTGCCGAACGAGATCGTGGACCCGGAGCAGATCGAAGAAATCATCGCCACCATCAACGACATGGGCATCCCGGTGCACGAAGAAGCGCCGGATACCGATACGCTGCTCCTGTCCGACAACGCCGCCTCGTCCAACGACGACGACGATGCCGCGGAAGAAGCCGCCGCCGCACTCGCGGCGCTGGATGCCGAATTCGGCCGCACCACCGACCCGGTGCGCATGTACATGCGCGAGATGGGCACGGTGGAACTGCTCACCCGCGAAGGCGAAATCAAGATTGCCAAGCGCATCGAGGAGGGCCTGACCCAGGTGCTCGCCTCGGTCGCCACCTACCCCGCTTCGTCCGCGCTGCTGCTGTCGGAATACGAGGGCATCGCCGAGGGCCGCAGCAAGCTCACCGACATCATCTCCGGCTTCATTGACCCGAATGCCGACGCCGTGATCGAGCAACATGCCGCGCCGGAGCCGGCCGAAGACAACGGCAACGCGGTCAGCGACAGCGACGAGGACAGTGAATCGGAAGAGGAAGACGTGCCGGTCGCCAAGGGCAAGGGCAAAGCCGCCAAGGGCAGCGAGGAAGACGAGGACGACAGCGGCGACGGCGACGACGCCAATCCGGTGGACACCGGCCCGGATCCGCAGGAAGCCGCGTTGCGCTTCGCGGAACTGCGCAAGCTGCACGACAAGGCCGTGAAGGCGATTGCCAAGCACGGCACCGAGCACAAGAGCACCATCCGCCTGCGCAAGCAGCTCGCCGAATCGCTGATGCAGTTCAAGCTCACGCCGCGCATGACCGACGCCCTGACCGGCGGTCTGCGGGGCCTGGTGGAAACCATCCGCGCGCACGAGCGCGGCATCATGGACCTGTGCGTGCGCAAGGCCGGCATGCCGCGCAAGGATTTCATCAAGAGCTTCCCGGACAACGAGACCAGCACGCGCTGGCTGGATCGCATGATCAAGTCCAAGCGCAAATGGTCGGCCGCGCTCGGCCGCCACAAGGACGACGTGGTGCGCTTGCAGCACAAGCTGATCGCGCTCGAGACCGAAACCCACCTCTCGATCCGCGAGCTCAAGGAAATCAACCGCCAGATGTCCATCGGCGAGGCCAAGGCGCGCCGTGCCAAGAAGGAAATGGTCGAGGCCAACCTGCGCCTGGTGATTTCCATTGCCAAGAAATACACCAACCGCGGCTTGCAGTTCCTCGACCTCATCCAGGAAGGCAACATCGGCCTGATGAAAGCCGTGGACAAGTTCGAATACCGTCGCGGTTACAAGTTCTCGACCTACGCCACCTGGTGGATTCGCCAGGCCATCACGCGTTCCATCGCGGATCAGGCGCGCACCATCCGCATCCCGGTGCACATGATCGAGACCATCAACAAGCTGAACCGCATCTCGCGCCAGATGTTGCAGGAAATGGGCCGCGAACCGACGCCGGAAGAGCTGTCCGTGAAAATGGAAATGCCCGAGGACAAGGTACGCAAGGTGCTCAAGATCGCCAAGGAGCCGATCTCCATGGAAACCCCGATCGGCGACGACGAGGATTCTCATCTCGGCGATTTCATCGAGGACATCTCGGTCGTCTCGCCGGTGGATGCCGCCACCAATGAGGGTTTGCGCGAAGCCACCCACGGCGTGCTCGCCTCGCTGACGCCGCGCGAAGCCAAGGTGCTGCGCATGCGCTTCGGCATAGACATGAACACCGACCACACTCTGGAAGAAGTCGGCAAGCAGTTCGACGTCACGCGCGAGCGCATCCGTCAGATCGAAGCCAAGGCCCTGCGCAAACTGCGGCATCCCTCGCGCTCCGACCTGCTGCGCAGCTTCCTGGATGAATCCCAGTCCTGACAGCTTCGGATTCAGGTCTTATGTGCAGAGGCCGCGTCATGCGGCCTCTGCGTTTGGATAGACTGTATAATCGCAGCCGATTTTTGTGTTTGGGCCTATAGCTCAATGGTTAGAGCAGCAGACTCATAATCTGTTGGTTCCAGGTTCAAGTCCTGGTGGGCCCACCAATATCACTTATGCATTCAAAGGACGGACTCGAACCCCGGTCCGCTTTTGCTTCTGCTGTACGAAAAGTCACCAGACGAACACCCACGCCATTACTTCAAAATAATTTATCCAGAATGAGGAATCCCGCCGCAATGAAAATCACCGTAGCTTGTTCCGCACTTGTTGCGGCCGCCGTCTTGGTATTGCCAGCCACGGTTTGTGCCGATGGCAACGCCTTGAATAAAGGCACGCCAGCCTTTACGGCCAAAGGAGAACTGAAACCACCGACCGATTACTACAGCTGGGTGTTTCTGACTTCGGACCTGGGCATGAGCTACAACGAAGAAGGCGGTGACTCGGCACAGCCGCCATTCTCGAACGTGTTCGTCAATCCGATCGCCTACCAGGCCTTTCTCAAGACCGGTACCTGGCCGGAGCACACCCAGTTAATCAAGGAATTCCGTGCCTCCGGCACGCAGGGCTCGATAAATCATCACGGCTTTTATCAGAAGGGCAAGCCGCTTTCCGTACTCGTGCACGTGAAGGATACCTCACGCTTCAAGGGTGGTTGGGCATTTTTCGCATTCAGCGGGGATTCGCCGCAGCCGGCCAAACAGATTCCCACAGATGCGACTTGCTACTCCTGCCATGAAGCGCACGGCGCCGTTGATACAACCTTCGTACAGTTTTATCCGAGCATCCTGCCTGTCGCCATACGGCACTCCACCCTGAGCAAGAACTATCTGGCAGACGAAGCACAGGCGAAAAAGAAGAAAAAATAGAGGAGAATCTGAACTGGGTTCAAGTCTTGTATTGAGGCATACCAAGTCCTGAAGAATTAGAGACAGATACCCTCTTGAATCTCATGCTTCCGCACAGGCGTTCCCGGATCGAAACGGGTATTGGTACCCGGATCCCTTGAAGCATCTATCTGCTTATCAACAACGCCTCAGCCGCGATGGGTTTGGCCCATTCCGGGATTTTTTGCAGATGGATCAGGGAGAGGATGACGCCGTGTTTCAGGTGCAGGATCAGTTGTGGCGCCGGTTGTTTTCCCGTTGCCGGGTCGGCTTCAAAACTGTTGTCGAATACCTTGAGTTCGGTCAAGCGGGGCATGAGGCGGATGAGGTTGCGCCGGCTCGCATCGTAACGCTCCCGGATTTTGTCGGCGGGAATGGCGTGGCCACCATGCCGCACGCGCGCCGCCACACGGGCGATGTGATATTCCGGGCTGTCGAGCCCGATATACCAGATGCGAACATCCAAACCGGCATTGAGTGCCGTATCCAGGGTTGCGGTAACGGTTCGACCGCCCAGCGTGGTTTCAAACCAGTAGTCATGCCGTTTCCGGATCGCCGCTTGCAGACGCGCCAGTCCTTCCCTCCAGGCCAGGCTGTTGGCCATGCCTTCCGAAATCCCGGGGTGGTCGTCGCGAATGCGCCGGGTCGCTTCGTCGGCATTGAAGTAGTCGCCCCCGGCACGACGCACGAACGCCCCGGCGATGCTGCTTTTGCCCGCTCCGTTGGTTCCTGCCAGTACCCCGATGCAGGGCGGAGAGTCAGCCACGCTTGCGCGCGCCGGCCACGGCCGCCTTGCCCAATTTGGCCGATGTCGCCTTGAACAGCGCCTTGCCTGCGGCTCGCGCTTTCGGCGACTGCATGCGTTTTACCAAGGCATCGAATTCGGCACCGAGCGTTTTCAGGGGATCGGGCGCCCGTTCCAGCAGGGCTTCGTATTCTTCCATTGAAAGCAGGACGGCGCGGGCCTTGTCCCGTTTGGTGATGGTCACCATGCCCTTGGTCAAAGCTCTTTCCAGTACGGTTCCAAAGGCATTCTTGGCGGTCGTTGCGCTGAACGATTCGACTGCCCGGTTACGGCTGTCGCGGACTGTGGGTGTGCTCATGGAAGCGTCCTCGGCGTATCAGTGACGGGAGTATAGCTCAAATAGCCAATATAGCTGTAATAGCCATTTCCTGCCCCATACGCGTGCCCGGGAACCCCCCATTCGGGAGGCGGCCGGAGGCCGCGCTTTATCAAGAACTGGATTCCGGCTTTCGCCGGAATGACGCGAGTGAAGGCGGAGCCGTATTTCATCAAACCCCGGATTCCAGCCTCTCCCGGAAACTGCGCCTGCGTTTCCGGAGCTGCCGCCTTGCAACCAGCAGCAACGGTTTGCGGGTCGCGCCGGAGGTGCCCGGAGGAAACCGGAGGTCAGGCCCTGCATTGACACATTGAATTCCGGACGTGTGCCATTGCGGCATGTCGCAGATCGAAGTGCATTTCCGACCGCACGATGCGGCGGTAAGTCGCATCGGCAGCAATGCCCGATGCGGTATTACAGGATTTGAGCCGGATTGCGAATCCGTTTTCGCTGCTGCATATACGGAATGCCTGTTGTACCGAAAATCGAGACTACATAATCAAAGAAATGGGGCATCTGCAACATGTCAACTGGGAGTTGCGTTTCATGGAAACGGTGCTATTCCTTAAGTAGGGCCGGTCAATGTCAGCGAGTCAGCGGACATGATGTGCCGGCACTACTACAGGGAAGGTACCGTGCAAACAAGAACAACAATGCTTCCAATGACGGCGGATTCACGGCTGACAAGTGTGCCGCCTCATTCCAGCGGCTCGTTTGGCATGGAGTTTGCCGCGCGCATCGGATACGGTTTGCTGACTGCATTGATTGCCTGCGCCGCGACGGGCGCGCCGCCACTGCTTGCGGCAACATCCACCGTCCGCGACATCCCGCCCACCACCACGCTGCTCAACCCGAACGGCGTGAACTTCGATGATTTCGGTGCCTCGGTGGCGCTCTCCGACGATGGCCGGGTGCTGCTGGTGGGCGCGCCCGAAACCATCGAGAACACGGTATCCGGTGGGCTCGCGCAAGTCGGGCGCGTGTACGTGTTCCTCCGCGGTGACAGGCATTTCGATACACGGCCGGCACGCAGGCTCGACGACCCGGACCCGGTCGCGCTGGATGAGTTTGGCGCCAGGGTGGCGCTGTCGGAAAACGGCAGGACCGCGCTCGTCTCGGCCTCCGGCGGAGATACCGGCGTGGCGCGCGTATTCGTATTTGACAGCGCGGACGGTTCCCTGCTCGCCACCCTGGAAAGCCCGGACAACGGCGCGGACTGTTTCGGCCAGAGTCTGGCGCTGTCCGCTACCGGTGACGTGGCGCTGGTGTCCGCGAATTGCGCAGAAATCGCCGGCCTGCGCTGGGCAGGCAAGGTGTACGTGTATGCGCGCGACGGCGGCGGCTGGTCGCCCACGCCCCTTGCGGTGCTGACGGAACCGGTGCCCGCGCGCAACGACTTCTTCGGGACCGGTGTGGCCTTGTCCGACGACGGCAACACCGCGCTCATCGGCAGCGACAATTATTCCAGCGACGATCCGGTGGGCCGCGCTTACGTTTTCACGCGCAGCGGCGGAAACTGGCAGCCCGCGCCGAGCGGCGTACTGTCCGATCCCGAGCACACACCGGGCAGCATGTTCGGCTCCACGGTGGCCTTATCGGGCGACGGCAACACGGCACTGGTGGGCGCGGGCAATGCGGGTGACGGCCACGCGGCCCATGTGTTCCAGCGCAATCAGGGCCAATGGTCGCATGCGGGCGCATTGAATGCGGCCACTGACAGGATCGGTACGGGCTTCGTGAATACCGTGAAAATGTCCACGCACGGTGACACGGCACTGGTGGGGCGGCTCACCGGTACCGGCGTGGTGCAAACCTTCGCGCACGATGGCGGGGGCACCTGGCCGCAACAAACCAGCCACTTCATGAATAATCCGACGGCAACGAATGGCGATGCCTACGGCTGGAGCGCGGCGCTCTCGATGGACGGCCGCATCCGCGTGGTCGGTGCGCCGTATGCCGTGGCGCAGTCCGCGCCGGCCGGCAGCCTGTTCAGCGCCATGCCCGGCCCCGGCCGGGTGTACATCTA
This sequence comes from Gammaproteobacteria bacterium, assembly GCA_035701605.1. GTDB lineage: Bacteria > Pseudomonadota > Gammaproteobacteria > Natronospirales > REEB76 > DASSKW01. The sequence continues at coordinate 2,340 of DASSRV010000081.1, read as the reverse complement.
CAACCTGCAAGAAGACGGGGACACGGACACGGCCGGCCATGCCGGCGCGAGCAACGGCGGCGTGCTGTTGCTGTTGTGCGTCCTGTCATGGCTGCTGCGTCGCCGTCACCGACACGGTGGTTTTGTGCTTTAATCCTGTCAATGCCCCCTGCGGCTGTGTCTGACAGGACCTTGCGTGATCGTTGCCGCCTTTGTCCGCATCACGGATACCGTGCTTCGCCTCGGGCACCGGCTGCACGCGGGCGGCCTGCGCTGGCCGGTGGACGAGTCCGGCGTGGAATCGCCCTGCCCGGATCTGGAACTGAGAACCGTGGATGACGAGTTCGTGACGGTCGCCACCTACGATCGCACCACGGATGCGCACATCGCGCTCGGCCGGCTCGCAGCGGAGGGCATCGCGGCGCGACTGTTCGACGAGCAGATGGTGCAGATGGACTGGCTGTACGCCATTGCGCTCGGCGGCATCAAGCTGTGCGTGGCGCAACGCGATGCGGCCTCGGCACGACGCGTGCTGGCCACCGACTATTCGCATGAACTGGACGGCGTGGACCTCGGCAAGCCGGAAAACTGACGCGCACGCAGATTTGGTGCAATTCCGCCGCTACAGATCAATCATCAGTTCGCGCTCCGCGGCGGACGGCTCGAAACCGCGCGGACCGAAATGATCGAAGATGATGTTGACCACGTCCTCCGGCCGATCCACGACACGGATCAGATCGAGGTCCGCGGCATCAATCATGCCCTCCGCCACCAGCCGCGCACGCAGCCAGTCGAGCAGGCCGTTCCAGAACGCGCTGCCGACCAGGATCACGGGAATGGCGCGGGTCTTGCCGGTCTGGATCAGGGTCAGGATTTCGCTCAGTTCGTCCAGCGTGCCGAAACCGCCCGGCAACACCACGTAGGCGGACGCGTATTTCACGAACATGACCTTGCGGATGAAGAAATGCCGGAAGCTGAGCGCGATGTCCTGATAACCGTTGCCGGCCTGTTCGTGCGGCAACTGGATGTTGAGGCCGACGCTGGGTGACTTGCCGGCCTGCGCGCCCCTGTTGACCGCTTCCATGATGCCGGGGCCGCCGCCGGACACCACCGAGAACCCGGCATCCGACAGCGCACGCCCGATCCGTTCCGCCAATGCGTAATGCGGGTGCGCAGCCGGCGTACGCGCGGAGCCGAACACGCTCACGGCCGGACGGATGGCGGCGAGCTTTTCGAAGCCTTCCACGAATTCCGCGACCATCTGGAAAATCTTCCAGGCTTCGCGCGTGAGCGTGCCGTTGCCGGGTGCGCGCCGCGGTTTCTCATTGCGGGTGGGGGTGTCGTTCATGGCGGAAGCCTCGCAGAGTGGCGGGTCACACCGGCGTGAGGTTGGCGTAACCCAGTACCAGCCATTTCGGGCCGGCGTTCTTGAAATTCACCTGCACGCGCGCGTGCGCGCCGCTGCCTTCGCAATCCAGCACCACGCCCTCGCCGAAACTGGGATGCTGCACACGCTGGCCGAGCGCCAGCCCGCCGGCACTGCGGTTCAGGCTCGCGGCCGGTGCCGCGCTGCCCGCGAACGGCCGGCTCACCTGCACGCGCGGGCGCACTTCCTCCACCACTCCGGCCGGGAGTTCGCGCAGGAAACGCGACGGCACGCCGTAATTTTCGACACCGTGCAGACGCCGGGTCTCGGCATAGCTCAGGTACAGCTCCTGGCGCGCGCGCGTCATGCCCACGTAGCACAGGCGGCGTTCTTCCTCCAGGCCTTCGAGGTCGTCGCTGGAGCGTTGGTGCGGAAACAAGCCGTCTTCCATGCCGCACAGGAACACCAGCGGAAACTCCAGACCCTTTGCGGAATGCAGGGTCATGAGCTGCACGCAGTCTTCCCAGGCCTCGGCCTGGCCTTCACCGGCTTCCAGCGCCGCATGCGCCAGGAACGCGGCCAGCGGTGTCATGCCGTCCAGATTCTCCGGCTGGAATCCGCGCGCCGCGTTCACCAGTTCTTCCAGATTCTCGACGCGCGCTTCGCCGCGCTCGCCCTTCTCGGCCTTGTGATGCTCGATCAGGCCGCTGGCATGAATCACGTGTTCGATCTGCTCGTGGAGTTGCAGGCCGCGCACCGCTACGTCCATCGCATCCACCAATTGCACGAAGCCGGCGAACACGCTGCTGATGCGCGCCGGCGTCTGGCCATCGCGTTGCAGCACGCCGATGGCGTTCCACAACGGCAGGTTCCCGCGTTTCGCGGTGTCACGCAGCAGGTCCAGGCTGCGTGCACCGATGCCGCGTGCCGGCAGGTTGATGACGCGCTCGAACGAGGCATCGTCGTGGCGATTGGCGGTGAGGCGCAGGTAGGCC
>DASSRV010000080.1:0-2612 GCA_035701605.1 Gammaproteobacteria bacterium | reverse complement strand
GCCGGAGGACCGTGAGCGCCTCGAACAGCAGATGCACGACATGGATAGCCATACGCAATTCCGCGATGCCGGCGACTGGCGGCATCTCTGCAAGGACGGCAGCCTGCTGGACGTGGAAGTGCACGTCAGTCCGGCTGAAGTGGCCGGCGTGGATGCCTCGCTGGCGCTGATTCACGACATCACGCCGCGCAAGCAGGCCCAGCTTGCCAGCGAACGCCGGGCCCGCGAATTGCGGCTGCTGGCGGCCGCCTCGCTGGAAATCATTGCCAGCAGGGATCTGCACACGGTGTTGCGGCAGATTGCGGAGCGGGCGCGGCAGTTGGTGGACGCGGACCTGATCGTGATCCGGGACTGGCCGCCGGTAGCGGATCACGCGCCCGCAGTCGGCATCTCGCAATCGGATGCGGCGGCCGATTGGCGCGGCTGGATAGAACGGATCGAGGCCAGGGCCGAGCGCATCTACGCGCAGGTGGTCGAGAAACTCTATCCCGTGCATTTCAATCGTGCACAGTTGCTGAATCTGACCGGCATCACGACGCCGCACGATCCCGATGCGGCCAGCCTGCCGTTCCACGACATGCTGGTCCTGCCGCTGATGGGCGCGGATGCCGGAGCGGCGGGGGTGCTGCTGGCTTTCAGCGCGCGTATGCGCGGCTTCGATACCGACGAGGAAGCCCTGCTGCTGCAACTCGGGCACATCGCATCGGTGGGGCTTGAGAACGCGCGCCTGCATGGCGCCTTGCAGGCCCACATGCAGGAGCTGGAAAAGCGGGTCGCGGCGCGCACTGCGGAACTCGACACCAGCAACCGCGAACTGGACGCGTTCGCCTACTCGGTGGCGCACGACCTGCGTGCGCCCTTGCGCGCGATTCACGGTTTTGCCGACGCGGTGCTCGAGGATTACGGGGCGCTGGTGGACGACGCAGGCCGGGATTATCTCAAGCGCATCGTCAAGGCCGCGCACAGCATGGACACCCTGATTCAGGACCTGCTGGCCTTCAGCCGCGTCGGTCGCGGCGAAATGGACCTGCAGAAGGTGCGCCTCGATGAGGCCGTGGCCGAGGCAGTACACGATCTTGAACACGAAATCGCGACCCGGCAGGGCCGGATCGAGGTCAGGATTCCGTCATTGACGGTGCTGGCGCATCCAGCCACACTACGCCAGGTCATTCTGAATCTGGTCAGCAATGCGCTCAAGTTCGTGGCAGCCGGAATGGCGCCCGCGGTCAGGATCGCCGCGCTTGCCCGGGACGGGCAGGTCGAGCTCAGAATCAGCGACAACGGCATTGGCATCGCGCCGGAACATCAGGAGCGCATCTTCAATGTCTTCGAGCGCCTGCATGGCGCGGAGAGCTATCCCGGGACCGGCATCGGCCTGTCCATCGTGAAAAAAGGGCTGGCACGGATGCGCGGCGACATACAGGTTGAATCCGGTGCCGACGGCAGCACCTTCCGGGTCATCTTGCGGGAGTACAAGAATGAGTGAGATTTCGCGAACCACCATCCTGCTGGCCGAGGATGACGAAAACGACGTCATGCTGATCAAACGCGCGTTCAGCAAGTCGCACGTCATCAACCCCATCGCCTGTGTCGAGAACGGCGAGCAGGCGGTGGCGTATCTCTCGGGACAGGGCGAATACGCGGACCGGGAAAAGCACCCGCTGCCGTTCATGATGCTGCTGGACCTGAAACTGCCGCGCCTGTCCGGCCACGAGGTGCTCACGTGGCTGCGCGAGCAACCCGGCCTGAAGCGTCTGCCGGTGGTGGTGCTGACCTCCTCGCGTGAACCGACCGACATCAACCGCGCCTACGAAATCGGTGCCAATTCCTATCTGGTCAAGCCGGTGGTGTTCGAGGAATTCAGCACCCTGTTGAAGCAACTCCAGGTGTACTGGCTGATGCTGAGCGAGTTGCCGGAACTGGGTTGAGCAACGCCGGCCCGGCGGGTGGAGTGAACGTGGCGGACAGAAAACGCAGAACCGGGCCGGCCGATTCCGGTGAGCACGCACCACCGCGCCGCCTGTGTGTGCTGCTGGCGGACGACAACCCGGATGATCGCGCGCTGGTGGCGCGCGAACTGGCCAAGGACATCCCCGAGCTCGAGGTCATCCACGTCATAGACCGCACCCAACTGGATGCGGCGCTGGCGGAAGTGCGCTTCGAGATGGTGGTCACGGATTTCCACCTGCGCTGGATCACCGGCCTCGACATCCTGAAGCTGGTCAAGGCCGCGCATCCAGAAGTGCCGGTAATCATGTTCACCGGCACGGCCACCGAGGAAATCGCCGCGGAGGCGATGCGGCTGGGCTTGAGCGATTACGTGGTCAAGTCCGCGCGTCACATGATACGTCTGCGGCGCGCGGTGCAGCGCGCGCTGGCTTCGGTCGGCGAAACCCGTGCGCGCCAGCGTGCCGAAGAGCAACTCGCCGACGCCCTGGCCTACATCGAGGACGGGTTCATCCTGTTCGATGCCGATGACAGGCTGGTGGTGTGCAACGAGCAGTTGCGGCGCATGTATCCGGACATGGCCGACGCGCTGCAACCGGGCCACCGCTTCGAGGATATCCTGCGCATCGGGTTCAAACAAGACCAGTTCGCGGCCACCGAATCGG
>DASSRV010000079.1:0-5902 GCA_035701605.1 Gammaproteobacteria bacterium | reverse complement strand
ATGGACGCGGGTGTGGCACAGCTGGATCTGTGCGCGCTGGCACGTCTGGACTTTGAAGCGCCGGATCTGGAGCGTTTCCCGTGCCTGCGACTCGCCATGCAGGCGGCCGATTTCGGCGGCGGTGCTGCCGCGGTGCTGAACGCGGCCAATGAGATCGCCGTCTCCGCGTTCCTGGAGGGGCAGATCGGTTTCACCGCGATTGCAGAAGTTGTTGAGCGTACCCTCGATGGGCTGCCGTCTTCAGCGCCCGATGACCTGGAGGCCGTATTGGACTGTGACCGTGAGGCGCGCCGATTTGCACAGGACGCGATAAAGCAGGGCATTACGGCATGACGTTCGTCATCAGCATTCTGGCGTTCATCGTGGCCATTGGCGTACTGGTGACGGTACATGAATTCGGGCATTTCATTGTCGCCCGCAGTCTGGGTATCCGGGTGCTGCGCTTCTCGGTCGGTTTCGGCAAGCCGCTGTGGACCTGGCGACGCCGCAATGACCCGACGGAATACGTGATTGCGGCGCTGCCGCTCGGCGGGTACGTCAAGATGCTGGACGAGCGCGAAGGCGAGGTGGCTCCCGCGGAACGGCCATTTGCCTTCAATCGTCAGGCGCTGCACAAGCGTTTCGCGGTGGTGCTGGCAGGGCCGGTATTCAATCTGCTGTTTGCGGTGCTGGCCTATTGGGTCATTTTCATGGTCGGCGTGCCGGGCATCAGACCGGTGGTGGGCGAGGTGCGCAGCGGTTCGATTGCAGCGGCCGCGGGCTTTGCCAGCCAGGATCAGATTCTGAGCGTCAATGGCGATGCCACGCCGACCTGGGAAATCGCGATGCTCAAATTGTTCGAAGGTGTGATGCGGGGCGATGCGATCCCGGTGCAGGTCAGAACTCCCAACGGGGGGCAGCGTCTGCTGATCCTGCACATCGCGGATCCCGCGGCGCTCACCGAGCCCGGCAAGTTGCTGGACGGTCTGGGTCTGAGCCAATGGGTGCCGGATATTCCGCCGGTACTGGGGCAGATCGCGGATGAGGGCACGGCCCGGCGCGCGGGTCTTGAGAGCGGCGACCGGATTGTCAGCGCCTCGGGGATCGCGATCGGCAGTTGGCAGCAACTGGTCAAGCTGCTGCGTGCTTCGCCGGGCAAAACCCTGTCACTGGTCATTGAGCGCGACGGCGAGCGCCTGTCGCTCAGTTTGCCGGTGGGGATTGAGCGGACCCCGGATGGCGAAATCGGGCACATAGGCGTCGGAGTCAGGATGCCGGACGATTTCGGGGTCCGATTGCGTGCGGAACAACGGTATAATCCGGCTGTCGCATTCTGGCATGCGGTAAAGCGGACGGCCGGCTTGAGCTGGCTGACGCTGGATGCCGCCGGAAACATGGTACTCGGGAATGTCTCATGGCATAACCTGAGCGGCCCGATCAATATTGCCCAGTATGCCGGCTATTCGGCCCAGGGCGGGCTGGTGCCGTTTCTGATGTTTCTGGCAATCGTGAGTATCAGCCTCGGGGTGCTGAATCTGCTGCCGATCCCCCTGTTGGACGGCGGGCACCTGCTGTATTACGTGCTGGAGCTGGTAAAGGGCTCGCCTGTGTCGGAACACGCCGAAGCCGTGGGCCAGCGAGTGGGAATTGCGCTGTTGCTGTTGCTGATGGTGTTTGCCGTTTACAACGATCTCAGCCGCCTGTTCAGTTGAGGAGGTCGCACTTGGATTTGGTACGCCGCGCCGGGGTGATCCTGGCCACCCTGACGCTGCTGATGTTGCTGCCGCCGATGGCGCGTGCGAGCGACACCTTCGTGGTCAAGAAAATCGAGATCACGGGTCTGCAACGCATTTCCGATGGTACGCTCTATGATTATCTGCCGATCAATATTGGCGACAGCGTAAACGGCACCCGCATCCAGGAAGCCATCCGGGCACTGTACAAGACCGGCTTTTTCAATGACGTCAGCATGCGGCGTGACGGCGATACGCTGATCGTGGTGGTCAAGGAGCGGCCGTCCATCGCGTATTTCACCGTTACCGGAAACAGGCTCATCAAGTCGGATGATCTAAACAAGTCCTTGCAGAAGATTGGCCTGTCGCAGGGTCAGATTTTCAACCGGGTCACGTTGGACCAGTTCAAGCAGCAGCTTCTGGACGAGTATTACAGCCACGGGAATTACGGCGTAATCATCCAGTCCAGCGTGAAGGATGCAAGCGACAACCGGGTCAGTGTTAATGTTTCCATCAAGGAAGGCGCACCTGCCAAGATCCGTGCCATCAACATTGTCGGAAATCATGCGTTTCCAGAGCAGGAACTGCGTGATGTATTCAAGCTCAAGATCGAGGATTTCTGGTCGTTCTGGGGCAGCGATGACGAGTACGCACGTGAAAAACTGGTTGGCGACCTCGAATCGCTGCGTTCGTTCTACATGGATCAGGGCTATGCGGATTTCAATATCGATTCCGCTCAAGTCGCCATTTCACCGGATCGCAATAACATCTATATCACCGTAAATATCTCCGAAGGTGCGGTTTACAAGGTCAAGAGCATCAAGCTGGCGGGACAATTCGTGGTGCCGGAGGAAACCCTCCGCCAGTACATCATCGTCAAACCTGGCCAGACATTTTCACTGAAGCTTGCTACCACGACCTCGGATCTGATCCAGAAGCGCCTGGGCGTGGACGGCTACGCTTTTGCACGGGTGAATCCCGTTCCGGATATTGACCGGAAGGACAAAACGGTTGGCATTACCTTCTTCGTGGATCCGGGCAGCCGGGTTTATGTCAGGCATATCAATTTCAGTGGTGCTTCGGGTACCGATGAGCAGGTCTTCCGGCGTGAAATGCGACAGTTCGAAGGCACCTGGCTTTCCAGTGTTGAAGCCGAACGTTCGCGTGTGCGCCTGGAGCGCCTGCCCTGGGTGGAATCCGCCAAACTCAATACCACGCGCATCCCGGGGCGTGACGATCTGGTAGATCTCGATTTTGACGTCAAGGAACGACCCGGTGGTACCGCATCCATTGGTCTTGGCTACGGCAGCCAGTCTGGATTCATTGTTGACGGGCAGATTACGAATGCCAATTTCATGGGCAGCGGAGAGCGGTTGTCCATCAATGCCAGCCGCAGCTACATTGGGCACAGCTATTCGGTGAGTTTCACCGATCCCTACTTTACGGTGGATAATGTAAGCCGAACGCTGGGCGTATTCGGCAGCCGTATTTCCCAGCTAACCGTCAACAGTTCGCCATTCACTACCAAAACTTTTGGCGGGCAACTCAGCTTCGACATACCGCTTTCCGAGTACAGCGCCTGGGGAATCGGGTTCACCTACAGTCATAGTGAATTGTTTTCGCAGCCGGGCACCGCCAGCCAAATTGTGACATTCTTGCAGGATCCGAAAAACGGGGACGTATTTTATACCCCTGGGGGTTGCATAGACCCCATACGCGGATTCACGTTTTATTGTTTGATGCCGGGGCTCAGATATAACACGCTGGAAACCCGGTTAAGTTATGCGCACGATACCCGGAACAGGATTATTTTCCCGGACTATGGTTCACGTGAAAGTGTGAGCTTGACGAGCGCCGTTCCGGGTGGCGATCTGCGGTATTACATCCTGCAATACAATCAGCTTTCCTTTATCCCCCTGTTCAAGGGTTTCATTTACGGCATTAACGGCGAAATTGACTATGGCGCGCCGTATGGAGGGGCCAGACAGTACCCGCCTTTCAAGAATTTCTTTGCGGGTGGTGCCGATACGGTGCGCGGTTGGCAGGCTGGTACGCTGGGGCCTTATGATTTAAGTGGCTATCCGCTGGGCGGACGAGCCATGCTCTACATGCAGAACGAGTTGATTCTGCCGCGTTTTGGCTCAAAGGACGGTTCGCAGGCGGGGTCAAGCCGGTATGCGCTGTTTTTGGATCTGGGCAATGTTTTCAGGGAGCCCGGGGATTTCCGCTGGAGCGATTTGCGCATGTCGGCCGGCATTGCGGCTACATTCCTGACCCCGCTGGGAGCCATGAAATTCAGTTATGCTTATCCACTGAATCCAAAACCGGGGGATCGGACCGAGCGGTTCCAGTTTACCCTGGGGACTTACTACTGATTTACCAATTCTGGCTGGAGTGACTGTCATGAAAGCGTCCGTGGTTTCAGTTGTGTTGGTGTGTGCAACGCTGGGGTTCGCATGCAATGGAGCGGTTGCGGCCGAGCTCCGTATTGGAGTAGTAAACATGCAGCGACTGCTCCAGCAGTCCCCGCAGGCACAATCGGCTTCAAAGAAAATGGAAAAGAAATTCGACAGCCGCCGCAAGGGCTTGCTTGATGAGCAGAACAAGATCAAGGATTTGCAGGACAAGATCAACAAGAACGGTGCAATCATGAGCGCCAACCAGTTGCAGGATATGCAGGGGCAATTGAGCGATCTCCAGCGCGATTTCAATCGCAAGCAGGGGGACTATCTGGATGATCTGAATTCCCAGCGCAACGAAGAACTTGGAAAGCTGCAACACGATATTGTCCAGGCGGTCCAGGAGTTTGCCAAGGACAAGCAATACAACCTGATCATCGGCGAGGGCGTTTTTTATGCCGATAACGCGGTGGATGTCACCGATCAGGTGTTGAGTCAGCTGCAGAAGGATTTCAAGGCGCAAGATTCGAAATCCGGAGGCTGAACCGGACGCAAGTCATGGGGCATGGATACACACTGGCCGAACTCGCACAGCGCAGCGGCTGCGAGCTGCACGGCGAGGGCGACATTCGCGTCACCGGGGTCGGTACCCTGCGGCATGCGGGCAAAGAAGATATAGCGTTTCTGGCCAATCCGCATTACCGGCGTTATTTGCCGGACACGACCGCGGCAGCGGTGATTCTTGCTCCGCAGGATGCGGCTGGATGCCCGGTGCCTGCGCTGGTTGCAGCAAACCCCTATCTTGCGTATGCACACATTGCCAGTTGGCTGATGCCGGCACGTCCGCATCGCTCGGGCGTTGACAGTACGGCGCGTGTTGACGCCTCGGCCCGGGTACACGCGCAAGCCTGGATTGGCTCGGGCGCCGTGATAGCGGCGGGAGCGGTAGTTGGGCGCGGTGCCGAAGTGGGTCCCGGCTGTGTGATGCTGGAAGGCGCGCAATTGGGCGAAGACAGCCGGCTGGTGGCCAATGTCACCCTGTGCGAGCGGGTTTCAGTGGGCGCGCGTGCACTGTTGTACCCTGGTGCCGTGATTGGCGCGGATGGCTTCGGTATTGCACGTGACGGCGAGGCCTGGGTCAAGGTGCCGCAATTGGGTGCCGTACGCATAGGCGACGATGTCGAGATCGGCGCCAACACAACGGTGGATCGGGGAGCCCTTGAGGATACCGTGATTGAGGACGGTGTAAAGCTCGACAACCAGATCCAGGTGGCGCATAACGTGTGCATAGGCGCCCACACCGCGATTGCCGGGTGCACCGCGATTGCCGGCAGCACCCGAATCGGCAAGCGCTGCATGATTGCCGGCGGCGTGGGAATTGCCGGGCACCTGGAAATCTGTGATGACGTCGTGGTAACGGCCATGACCCTGATAACGCATTCAATCCTTGTGCCCGGTGTCTATTCCGGCAGTCTGCCGATGGATACCGCGGCTCAGTGGCGCAAGAACAGCGTACGCTTCCGGCAGCTCGACGAACTGGCGCGCCGGATAACATCAATCGAGAAGAAGCTGAAGGACTGAGACCCCATGTCGGAAAAGAACCTGCTGGATATCCATGCGATCATGAAGCAGTTGCCCCATCGCTATCCGTTCTTGTTGGTGGACAGGGTGATTGAATGCGAGCCTGGCAAATCGCTGACTGCGATCAAGAACGTGACCATCAATGAACCGTTTTTCCCGGGACATTTCCCGCACCGACCGGTGATGCCGGGGGTGTTGATACTGGAAGCC
>DASSRV010000078.1:0-3146 GCA_035701605.1 Gammaproteobacteria bacterium | reverse complement strand
TGCGGCCGTGCAGCCTGAAACGGGTATCGGACGCGGCGCGCGCCAGTTCAAGCTGCTGCACTTCAAGCTGTGCCGGTGTGTAACGCAAGGCAAATTGGCCCCGCCAGTCGCCGTCGGCACCCGCCTGCGCCTGCACGCTGCCGTTCAGGCTGGTCGCGGCGGGCGTACCGCTGAAACGGGCCGTCCCTTGCAGCGTAGTGTCCCGCAATGCGGCGAGATACCGGCCCGCGTGTGCGTGTTGCAGCCGCAGCGTGCCCTGCCAGGATGGCGTATCGGACAGCGTGCGGATGTCCGCGTCGAGCCGCAGTTGCGCGGGTGCGGTGAGGGTCATGCCGAGCTTCAGCAATTGCGCGTTGCCTTGCAGTTGCGCGTCACCGGCCAGCTGCGGTTGCCCCGGCAGATTCAAATCCCAGTGCAGGGCCGCATCGAGCGTTTCATCCCGGCTGAACTGCCAGTTCGCGTGACCCCGTGCCTGCACCTGTTCACCGTTCAACGTCAGTCGCGACACCTGCCAGGCACGGTTGTCGAGTCGTACGCCGGCATCGAGCCGGGTAAGCCGGATCGGTTGCGGTAACGGCGGGCCGGCAAGCTGCATGTCATCGGCGTGCAATTCCCGTATCACCACGGTGAAAGGCAAGCGCGGCGGCGTCGGCCACGCGAAATGACCGTGCCCCGTGCCGCGCGCGGCAACCAGGTTCAGGCTCAGGTGTTGCGCCTGCACCTTGCGCAGATCGAGCCGGTTCACCAGCAGCGCCAGCGGGTGCCACTCCACGTCCAGGCGTTCGATGCGGAGCGTGAACGCGGCATTCTTCAGGGTCACGTCGTGCAACGTGATCGGGCCGCTGAGCGTGCCGGTGGCGGTAGCGATGTGGAGCGTGCCGCCGCTCTGCTGCTGCACCGCCGCCAGGACCCAGCGCAATGCGGTTTCGGTGTGCAGGAGCACGCCGGCCACGGCGATCGGGCCGATCACCAACAGCGCGATGGAGATTGCGAGCAGGCGGCGCTTCACAGGTCCGGTCCGATGCTGATGTGGATGCGGTAACGATCCAGGTCCGGGCGTTTCAGGGGATGCGCGATATCCAGGCGCACCACGCCCACCGGCGTGCGCCAGCGCAGCCCCACACCCGCGCCTTTTTCCAGCGAGGACTGGAAACTGTTGGTGACGTTGCCGGCATCCACGAACGCGGCCACACCGAAGATCCGTCCCAGACGTTGATCCAGTTCCAGGCTGCCGACCAGAATATCCTTGCCGCCCAGCACGTTGCCGCTGCTGTCGCGCGGGCCGATGCTGTTGTAGGCGTAACCGCGCACGCTCTGGTCGCCGCCGGTGAAGAAGCGTTGTGACAGGGGCAGGGTATCGAAATCGCTGACCACGGTGGCGCCCACTTCGCCACGCAACAGCAGGCGCGTGTCCGTACCCAGTGACACGATCAGTTTGCTGGTCAGATGCAGTTGCAGGAAGCTCGAATCGGAGCCGAGCGCCGCGCTGGCGCCGCGCAGATCCAGCGCGGCACGGTAACCGCGCGTCGGATACGCGGGGTTGTCGCTCACGCTGCGGCTGAACGTGATGCCCGGCACCAGCAAGGTGCTGGCAAGGCTACTCGTGGCAAGTTCGCTGCGGTCGTGTTCCAGATTGAGGTACTGGTTCTCGGCCCACGCACCCAGCGCGTCGTTGCGGTTGATGCCGAAGCGGGTCGTGTAGGCGACGCCATCACCCAGCACCTGACGGCTGTTGCCGAGACTGTAACGCAGTTGTTGCCAACTGGGATTGGCAAGCGGCACGCTGTAGTTGATCTCGGCGGTTTCGAGCACGTGCGAATACTGCAACTGTGCGCCGAAGCGGTGGCCGAGGCCGTTCAGGCGCCGGTTCTCCCACACCAGTGTGGTGCGTGGTCCGGTATCGGTGCCGTAACCGAGCCCGACGCTGTAACGGTTGCGCTTGCGCGGCGTCAGCGTGATCCGGATGGGGATGCGGTGCGCGGCATCCGCCTGTTTCTTCTGTACCAGCACGTCCACGGAATTGAAGTAGCCGGAATCGTTCAGTGCGTATTGCAGGTTCAGCAGCAGGCTGGCGTCGTAGGCATCACCGGGCTTGAAACGCACGTAGCGGTTCAGGAACGAGCTTCGCATGAAATCCTGCACGAACGTCACTGCTCCGAAGTAGTAGCGCGTGCCGGTATCGAGTTGCAGCTCGATGTCGGCCCAGTGCTGCGGCGGGTCCACGCGCAGCACGCTGGTGGTGAAGTGTGCGTCTATGTAGCCGTGATGCGCGGCCAGTTCCTGGAGCTGCTGTTTGACGCGCTGGTAGGCCGGTTGGTTGAGCTGGTCTCCGCTGTGCAGCGGCAATGCGGCCATGAACTGCGCAAATATGTCTGCGTCGCGGCCCTCGCCGCTGAAGGAAATGTCAATGTGACGGATTCGCACCGGCTCGCCGGGTGCCACCTCGTAGTGTGCAAGCCAGCCGCCCGGGGTTTCCGTGAGCGTGCTGCTGACGTGCGCGGCATAGTAGCCGTAGGGTTCCAGGGCCTTGTGGATTTCATCGGCCGCGCGCGCATTGAGGCGTTCGACCAGACTCGGGGTGAGATTGGGGGCATCGTGATAGGTCTGGATGCTGAGACTGGCGAGTGCATTCCTGAGCGGCTCACCGCTCAGGCCGCGAATCTCCACGTTCACCTGCGGCGCGGCGGCACGTGCCGCGTGCACGATCAGCAACAGGCACAGTGCGCACAGCGCGAGGCGGCCATGTCCCGTGCTCATGCCGGAGCGGGTGTATCCGCAGTGTGCGGCGAGAATCCGAACACGCGCGCGTAGAACGCCAGTTCCGCGTCGAGCGACCGCCGCAGACTGTCGGCACGACGGAAGCCGTGTCCCTCTTCCGGGAACGTGATGTAGCTGACGCTCTGCCCGTTCGCCTTGAGCGCCGCCACCATGCGTTCGGTCTGGTCCGGCGGCACCACGCGGTCGCGCAGGCCCTGGAAGAAAATCACCGGGCAACGGATGTTGCCGGCCGCATACAGCGGCGAACGGTCATGCCAGGTTTCTGCCGCCTCCGGCCAGGGGCCGAGCAGACTGTCACCGTAACGCGCCTCGAATTTGTGCGTGTCGGTCATGGCGCTCGCCAGTTCGCTGATGCCGTAATACACAGC
>DASSRV010000077.1:0-2013 GCA_035701605.1 Gammaproteobacteria bacterium | reverse complement strand
GGCCGCGGCCAGCGTCATGGCTTACGCGGTGGGACTCCTGGGCTTCACGCTGGTCAAAGTGGTAGCGCCGGGCTTTTACGCGCGTCAGGACACCCGTACGCCGGTCAAGGTGGGCGTGATTTCAGTGATTGCCAATCTGGTGCTGAATGCCGTCATCACGATTCCCTGGGCCATGCTGGGTTACGTCGCGCCGCACGCGGGATTGGCGCTTTCGACCTCGCTCGCCGCGTTCGTCAATGCCGGCCTGTTGTACTGGCACCTGCGCAGGCATCGCGTGTATCAACCGGCACAGGGCTGGCGGGCGCTGCTTGGACGCGCACTGCTGGCGAACGCCGTGATGGCCGTGATGCTGTGGCTGTTTGCCGGCAATCTCGGTGTCTGGTTGCAACGCACGGCACTCGAACGCAGCCTGTGGCTGGCATTCTGGATCGTGCTCGCGGCACTGGTGTATTTCGCAGTGCTGTTCGGGAGCGGGTTCCGGCTCCGTGACCTGCGCAACCGCACGGCGTGATGCGCGGATGGAATTGATTCGCGGGCTTGTCAATCTGCGCGCGCGACACCGCGGCACGGTGGCGAGCATCGGCAATTACGACGGCGTGCACCTCGGCCATCAGGCGGTGTTGCGCGCACTCCGCCAGCGCGCCGATGCGCTGGCACTGCCGGCCACGGTGATCGTGTTCGAGCCCATGCCGCAGGAATTTTTCCATCCGGCCGCGCCACCTGCGCGTCTGATGTGCTTCGGCGAGAAATACCGTGCGCTGGCCGGTTGTGGTGTGGACCGCGTGCTGTGCCTGCGCTTTGACCGGCGGCTGGCGGAGCAGGCACCGGAAGCCTTTATCGAGCGTGTTCTGGTGCAGGGTCTGGACGTGCGTTATCTCGCGGTCGGCGACGATTTCCGTTTCGGCCGCGAGCGACGCGGGGATTTCGCGCTGTTGCGGCAGGCCGGTGCGGCTGCCGGCTTCGAGGTGGCGGACACCGCCGCGCTGCTTGCGGCCGGGGAGCGCATCAGCAGCACCCGCATCCGGCAGGTACTGGCGGCGGGTGATATGGCGGCGGCCGCGGCGATGCTGGGGCGGCCGTTTGCGCTGGAAGGGCGTGTGCGCTACGGTGCGCAGCTCGGCCGCAGCCTGGGGTTTCCAACCGCGAATCTGGCGCTGCGCCGCCGTGCCGCGCCGGTGCGCGGCATTTTTGCGGCGCGCATTCACGGCATCGGAGCAGCTGCGCACACCGGCGCGGCTTACGTCGGCAGCCGGCCGGCGGCGGGCGGTGGTGCACCGGCGCTGGAAGTCCACGTGTTCGATTTTGACGGTGACCTGTACGGTCGCCGGTTGCACGTGGAATTGCTGCATCGGCTGCGCGATGACGCGGCATTTGAATCCCTGGACGCGTTGCGCGCACAGATGACGCGCGACGTGGCGGCGGCACGTGCCTGGCTCGAAACGCATGGTTTGTGAATTGGAATGAGATCGTGACCGATTACAAAGACACCCTGAATCTTCCGCGCACCGAGTTTCCGATGCGCGCCAACCTGCCGCAACGCGAGCCGGAATGGCTGAAACGCTGGGAGCACGAGGACGTTTACGGACAGATCCGCAAGGCGTGTGCGGGGCGGCCGCGCTTCATCCTGCAGGACGGCCCGCCGTATGCCAACGGCAGCATCCACATCGGCCACGCCGTCAACAAGGTGCTGAAGGACATCGTGGTCAAGTCGCGCACGCTGGACGGCTTCGATGCGCCCTACGTGCCGGGCTGGGATTGCCACGGCCTGCCCATCGAGCAGCAGGTGGAAAAGAAAATCGGCAAGGCCGGTGACAAGGTGGACGCGACCGCGTTCCGTGCTGCCTGTCGTGCGTATGCGCAGGAACAGGTCAACGACCAGCGCAAGGATTTCAAGCGCCTGGGTGTGCTGGGCGACTGGGAGCGGCCCTATCTCACCATGGCGCCCGAATTCGAAGGCGGCCAGTTGCGGGCGCTGGCCGAAATCATCCGTCGCGGCCACTTATATAAGGGTTT
>DASSRV010000076.1:0-6343 GCA_035701605.1 Gammaproteobacteria bacterium | reverse complement strand
ACATGTAAGCCTTCATCGGCACTCCAGCAGGGACTGAACGGACAGGGGACGGCAAAAAAGCAGGCGCGCATTTTCGCATGTTCGCGCCGGCTTAGGAACGCTCCCGCGCAGTAAAATGCCGCCATGTCCAGGCCACACCCGCCTACCGTGCTCATCATTGCCGGCAACGATCCTTCCGGCGGCGCCGGTCTCGCCGCCGACATCCAGGCCGTCACCGCGCTGGGCGCGCACCCTGCGCCCGTCGTGACGGCGGTCACGGTGCAGGACACCGTGAACGTGCACGAAGTCGAGGTGATTGCACCGCAACGGGTTGTCGCACAAGCCAAAGCCGTGCTGGCGGATCAGCCGGTCGCCGCCATCAAGCTCGGCCTGCTCGGCAATGTTGCCGTCGGCACCGCTGTTGCGGCGTTGTTGCGTGACTGGACGGGGATTCCGTTGGTGGTGGATCCGGTACTGGTTGCAGGCGGCGGCGGCGAACTCGCGGAAACCGCCCTCACCCGCGTGTATCTCGATCAACTGCTGCCGCTTGCAGAACTGGTCACGCCGAATGCGCTGGAGAGCCGCCGATTGGCACCGCAGGCCAGCGACGCCGAGGGCCGCGCCGCGATACTGCTGGACGCCGGCTGCCGACACGTACTGCTCAAGGGCGGCGACGAGCCCACTCCGGACGTATGCAACACCCTGTACAGCGCAAACGGTGCGCATGAGGTATTCAGGTGGCCGCGCCTGCCCGGGCACTATCACGGCTCCGGTTGCACGCTGGCTTCCGCGATTGCCGCACGGCTTGCGCAGGGCTGCACGCTGCGTGATGCCGTGGCGGACGCTCAGCAATTCACCTGGGACGCATTGCACGCAGGCTGGCAGCCGGGCAAGGGTCAGCACATTCCGCTGCGCCGGCCACGCACATGACGCTGCCCGGCGCCCATCTGCGCGGCCTGTACGCCATCACCGACAGCGGTCTGCTGCCCGGTGACGCCCTGTTCACCGGCGTGGAAGCCGCCATCCGCGGCGGCGCACGGCTGGTGCAATACCGCGACAAATCCGGCGATGCGGCCCGACGCGAACACGAAGCGCGCCGGTTGCTGGAAATCTGCCGCGCACACAGCGTCCCGCTCCTCATCAACGACGACGTGGAACTGGCGCATGCGGTCGGCGCGGACGGCGTGCACCTCGGCCGCGACGACCTTGCACTGGAAGAGGCACGCAGCCGACTCGGGCCGCACGTGCTCATCGGCGTGTCCTGCTACGATTCGCCGTCGCGCGCCCGGGCCGCGGCCCGCGCCGGCGCGGATTACGTCGCGTTCGGCAGCTTCTTCGCGTCCGCCAGCAAACCGGATGCGGTGCCTGCGCCGCTTGAAGTGTTGAAAACTGCACGCAGCGAGCTGAGTATCCCCTTGTGCGCCATCGGCGGCATCACGCCGGACAACGGTGCCGCGCTGGTCACAGCCGGCGCCGACATGCTGGCCGTCATCAGCGGGCTGTTTGCGCAGACCGGGATCGAAGCTGCCGCGCGTGCGTATACGCGGCTTTTCGGGTAATCATGCCGAATAGACTGTTTTTCGCGGGAACAACGAGAACTTATCTCAAAATCCCGTTCGCCCCCGGATCAAGTCCGGGGCAGGCTCTGAGCGTAGCGCCGCAGGCGCGAAGTCGAAGGGCTCAACACGAACGGTTGGATAATTGAGACAGGTTCGAAAAACCAGCGTATCACTGATGGAGTAAGCGGGTGTCAAGCAAACTCTTTGAAGAAGCACAGCGTTACATCCCCGGCGGCGTGAATTCGCCGGTGCGGGCGTTCAAGGGCGTGGGCGGCGAGCCCTTGTTCATCGCGCGCGCAGAAGGCGCGTACCTGTTCGACACCGACGGGCGCCGTTACATTGATTACGTCGGCTCCTGGGGACCGATGGTGGCCGGACACGCCCACCCGCAAATCCTGCAAGCGGTGCAGGATGCCGCACGCAACGGCCTGTCGTTCGGCGCGCCCACGGAAATCGAAACCCGGTTGGCGCAGCGCATCTGCGAACTCATGCCGTCCATCGAACGGGTGCGCATGGTCAATTCCGGCACCGAAGCCACCATGAGTGCGATCAGGCTGGCGCGCGGCTTCACCGGGCGCGACCGCATCGTGAAATTCGAGGGCTGCTACCACGGCCATTCCGATTCGCTGCTGGTCAAGGCCGGTTCCGGTGCGCTCACGCTCGGCGTGCCGACTTCGCCCGGCGTACCTGCGGCGCTGGCCGAGCACACGCTCACCCTGCCCTACAACGACAGCGACGCCGCGCGGCAATTATTCGGCAAGCTCGGCGACAGCATTGCCTGCGTCATCGTCGAGCCGGTGGCCGGCAACATGAACTGCATTCCGCCTGCGCCCGGTTTCCTCGAAACCCTGCGCGAACTGTGCACGCAACACGGCAGCCTGCTGATTTTCGATGAAGTGATGACCGGCTTCCGCGTCGCGCTGGGCGGCGCACAGGCCCTGTACGGTATCCGGCCGGACCTCACCACGCTCGGCAAGATCATCGGCGGCGGCATGCCGGTGGGCGCCTTCGGCGGGCGCCGCGACATCATGCAGCAGCTCGCCCCGCTCGGCCCCGTGTATCAGGCCGGCACCCTGTCCGGCAATCCGGTGGCGATGGCGGCGGGACTCGCGACTCTCGACATCCTGAGCGCGCCCGGCTTCCACGCCCGGCTGGAAGCCGCCACCCTGCGCTTCACGCAGGGTCTGCGCCGGGCGGCACGGACGACCGGCATCGCGTTCACCAGCAACGCGGTGTGCGGCATGTTCGGCCTGTTCTTCACCGACGCGGAAAGCGTGGGCAATTACGCCCAGGTCACCGCCTGTAATGTGACGCACTTCACAAAATTCTTTCACGGCATGCTCGCGGAAGGCGTCTATCTCGCGCCGTCCGCGTTCGAGGCCGGCTTCCTGTCCGGTGCCCACAGCGACAGCGACGTGGATGCCAGCATTGCGGCGGCAACGCGGGTGTTCACGCGGCTAACGTGACACCCAGCACGAATTGCGGCACTATTAGTGCGGTCTTTCCGGTCACCGGCCAGGGAAACGCATACATGGCAATCACCAAGGTTTTCAAGTTCCTGACGGATGAGGAATATCAGGCGCTGTTGCAAACAGCCGAGCGCAAGAGCTACAAGCCGGACGAGGCATTGATCCAGGAAGGCAAGCCGCAGACCGCGCTGTTCGTGATCGTGAAGGGCGAAGTGAAAGTCCAGCGCGATCATGGCGAAGGCTTCAGCATCGAGATCGCGCGCCACGGCGCCGGCGAGATTCTCGGCGACATGTCGTTCGTCGAGGGACTGGCGGCCAGCGCCAGCGCGGTTGCCGCGGAAGAGGAAGTGCTGGCCTTCGTCATCAAGCACGAACACGTGCTCCGGCTCACGCAGTCCGATCCCGCGTTCGCGGGACGCTTCTACCAGTCACTCGCGGAAATCCTGTCGCGCCGCCTGCGCGAAACCAGCAATCAGGTGCAGGGTGCGACCGGCGACGGCGTGTGGGGAGAAAATTGAGGCGACGCTTCAGTCCGTCGCCAGTGCATCCGTCAAGGTAGCCAGAATTTCCAGCCTGCTCACCGGATCCGCGATTTCCAGCAAATACTGCCGCTGTGACAGGGACAAGGGTAATAGTTCCGCCAGCCGATAGCCCACCCAGTTCGCATCCTCGTAACGCGGCTCCACGCCGCGATAATGCTCCGGCACCTGCGCGATGATCTGGCGCAGCAATTCGGCGAGCGGATAGGCGCTTTCCGGCAACAGGGTCGGCGCGTCCGTCGCCAGCCATTCCACCGTTGCCACATTCAGTCCATCGTCCTGAAGGCGCAGTTCGCGCACCCGGAACCGCCGGCTGCCGTGCACCAGGATGTGCAACAGGCCGTCCTCACCGCCGCTCCAGTCGCGGATGCGCGCCAGCGTGCCCGTGGCGTGCGTGTGCGCGGCCCCGGTTTCCTCGCCGGATTTGATCAGACAGATGCCGAAACCTTCATCCTGCTTCAGGCAACGGCTCACCATGTCGAGGTAGCGCGGTTCGAAAATGCGCAACGGCAGGGGCCCGTCCGGAAACAGCACCGTGTTCAGCGGGAACAGGGCAAGCTCGGTCACGGTGCCGCATCAATCCCCGGTTTCGCCCCAGGCAGGCACCAGCTCGTGCGCGACCCCGAGATGATCGAGCACCCGCGCCACCACGAAATCCACCAGTGACTGCACGCTTTCCGGACGGTGGTAGAAGCCGGGGTTGGCCGGCAACACCACCACGCCGAGCCGCGCCAGCTTGAGCATGTTTTCAAGATGAATCGCCGAGAACGGCGTTTCGCGCGGCACCATCACCAGCTTGCGCTGTTCCTTGATGGCGACGTCCGCGGCGCGTTCGATCAGGCTGCGACTCGCGCCCGTCGCCACCGCGGAAAGCGTCGCCATGCTGCACGGGCAGATCACCATGGCCGCAAACCGCGCCGAACCGCTTGCCACCGGCGCGGTCCACTGTTCCGGCGAGAACACCTGCAACTGACTCGGCTGCGCGGCAAAATGGCCGGTCAGGAACGCGTGCATGTCCGGCACGCGCGCCGGCAGTTTCAGATCGGTTTCCATGCCGATCACCACCTGCGCGGGTTTCGACAGCATCAGGTACACGCGGCGTCCGGCCCTGAGCAGGTGTTGCAACAGGCCGAGACCATACTGCGCGCCGGATGCGCCGGTCATGGCAAGTGCAATCGGTTCGTCGTGCATGGTTCAGTCCGCGGTGATGAAATTCAGTTCCACACCGATGCCGGCGGGATCGGTCAGGAACAACTGCACCTGGCCGAGCAGGGGTACTTCGTCGCGCTGGTAGGCGACACCGTGTGCCTTGAGCCGTGCTTCCGCCGCGGCCAGATCCTCGCAACGGAACGCAACGTGATTGAACCAGCCGGTGCCCGGTGTACCCGCCTGCGGCGTCTCGTCGGGTTCGAATCCGGTCAGGTGCAGCAACGGCTGATCCGCGGCGTACAGCCAGCGGCCACTCGAGCGGAACGGCGGACGCGGCCCCGGCACCAGCTTGAGCACGTCCGCATAAAACCGGCACACGCTGTCCAGCAGGCCTTGCGGCACGCGCAGGTTGTAGTGATCCAGTCCCGTGATGTTCATGCCGGCTCCGGTGCAAAGGCCAAGGCGATTGCGCTGTCGTACTCAGCAGCGTGGCGCGGTCTGGCGTTCCAGTCGCGTAATCAGTTTTTCATGCAGGCCGCCAAAACCGCCGTTCGACATGATGACGACATGGTCGCCGCGCTGCAACTCGCCGGCAAGCCCCGCGGCAAGCTGCTCGAGATCCCGGCTGACGCTGGCGCGCATGCCCAGGCTGCGCAGCGTCGCGGCGATGTCCCATTGAACGGTCGGCGCCTGATACACGTACACGCGGTCCGCATCCTGCAGGGATTGCGCGAGGGTGTCGCGGTGCACGCCGGCCTTCATGGTATTCGAGCGCGGCTCCAGCACCGCGACGATGCGCTGGCGGCCCACCCGCTGTCGCAAGCCTTGCAGTGTGGCGGCAATCGCGGTGGGATGGTGCGCGAAATCGTCGTACACCGTCACGCCATCAATCTGCGCGCGCACTTCAAGCCGGCGCTTCACGCCCCGGAACCGGCTCAGGGCCTGTGCGGCCTGCTCCGGCGCCACGCCCGCTGCGTGCGCTGCGGCCACCGCCGCGAGCGCATTCAGCACATTGTGCGTACCCGACAGGCTCCATTGCACCGTGCCCGCCGGACGGCCCCGATGCAGCAGGCTGAACACGGCAACATCCGGGCTCATGCCGGTCACCGACCAGTCACCGCTTGCCAGTGCAAACCGCTCGCAGGGCGTCCAGCAACCGCGCTCGAGCACGCGCGCCAGATTCGCGTCCGCACCGTTCACTACCAGTAGCCCGTTGCCGGGTACGCTGCGCACCAGATAGTGGAACTGGGTTTCGATGCTGGCGAGGTCCGGGAAAATATCCGCGTGGTCGAATTCCAGATTGTTGAGAATCGCGGTGCGCGGACGGTAATGCAGGAACTTGGAACCCTTGTCGAAGAACGCCGTGTCGTATTCATCCGCCTCCACCACAAACGGCGCCGCACGATCCCCGAGCCGCGCCGACACGCCGAAATCCGGCGCCACGCCGCCGATCAGGAAGCCGGGCCGCAATCCCGTGCATTCGAGTATCCAGGCCAGCATGCTGGTGGTCGTGGTCTTGCCGTGCGTGCCGGCCACCGCCAGCACGTGCCGCCCCGCGAGAATGTGTTCCGCCAGCCACTGCGGACCGGATACATAAGGCAGGCCGCGCGCCAGCAGGGCTTCGATGGCGGGATTGCCGCGCGACAGC
>DASSRV010000075.1:0-14323 GCA_035701605.1 Gammaproteobacteria bacterium | reverse complement strand
CCGAACTCGCGCACGCCGTAATATATATAGTTGCCGCCGAAATCCTGGCGACTGATGGCGCGTGAGCCTTTCCACCAGGTGTTGTTGGAACCGGTGAGATCCGCCGAGCCGCCGATCAGCTCCGGCAACAGGGGCGCGAAGCCGTTGAGCGCGAGTTCCGAGGCCTTGCGTGTGGCAATGTCGCCGCCCTGCGCTGCGACCTGCTGCACGAATTTTTCGGCCTGCGCCGTCCAGTCCGGCGGCAGTTCGCCGGCCATGCGGCGGGTGAATTCCGCCGCGAGTTCCGGATAGGATTTCGCATACTCCGCGAACAACGCAGTCCAGTTGTCCTCGAAAGCCTTGCCGCGCGCACGCGCATCCCAGCCCGCGTAATACTCGTCCGGAATCTCGAACGGCGCATGATTCCAATTCAATTGCGTACGCGCCAGTGCGACCTCGTCGTTGCCCAGTGCCGCGCCGTGCGCACTTTCCTTGCCCTGCTTGTTGGGCGCGCCGTAACCGATGATCGTTTTGCAGCAGATCAGCACGGGCTTGTCCGTGACCGTGCGCGCCTGCTCGATGGCCTGTTTCACCGCGGCGGCATCGTGTCCGTCCACCTTGCGGATCACCTGCCATCCGTAGGCTTCGAAGCGCTTGGGCGTGTCGTCGGCGAACCAGCCCTGCACTTCGCCGTCAATCGAGATGCCGTTGTCGTCGTAGAACGCAATCAGTTTACTCAAGCCGAGCGTGCCGGCCAGCGAGCAGGCTTCGTGCGAGATGCCTTCCATCAGGCAGCCGTCGCCGAGAAAGACATAGGTGTGATGATCCACCAGCTTGAAGCCGGGCCGATTGAAACGCGCCGCGAGCAGCTTCTCGGCAATCGCCATGCCCACCGCGTTGGCAAGCCCCTGACCCAGGGGGCCGGTGGTGGTCTCGACGCCCGGCGTCAGGCCGTATTCCGGATGTCCCGGCGTCTTCGAATGCAGTTGCCGGAAACGCTGCAATTCCGACATCGGCAGGTCGTAACCGGTGAGGTGCAGCAGGGCATACAACAGCATCGAGCCGTGGCCGTTCGACAACACGAAACGGTCGCGATCCGGCCAGTGCGGATTCGCCGGGTTGTGCTTCAGGTAGTCGTTCCAGAGGACTTCCGCGATGTCCGCCATGCCCATGGGCGCGCCGGGATGGCCGGAATTGGCTTTCTGAACCGCGTCCATGGCAAGCGCCCGGATAGCGTTGGCAAGGTCGCGTCGGGACGGCATGGCGGGCTCCACGGGAAGGGCGCGTATTTTCGCCGATAAGCCGGGGCGGGACAACCCGGCCACGGCGGTACAGCGGCAGCACAAGTCTTTTCAAATCAGCCGTTTGGGACGTGCTTGCAGTGTTGCGTGGTGCACCACAGCGAAAAATTTTGCATGCGGGTTAAGATGCGGTTCCGGTTCGTCACCGGCTGGAGGACTGCCGATGCCAACGCCCTATTCCCAGGTTTTCGCCGTGCGCTGGGCCGATCTCGACCCCAACGGCCACATGCGCCACACCGCCTACATGGATTACGCGGCGCAGGCGCGTGTCGGCTTTCTCGCCGCGGAGGGTTTCACGCTCGAACGTTTTCAGACGCTGCGCATCGGTCCGGTGCTGTTCCACGAAGCCACGGATTACCTGCACGAGATCCGCGCCAACGAACGCATCACGGTCACCACCGAAGTGACCGGGCTCTCGCCGAACCGCAAGCATTGGCGTATCCGGCATCGCATTTTCAATCAGAGCGACACGCTTGCCTGCGTGGTGAACGTGCAGGGTGCGTGGCTGGATCTGGTGGCGCGCAGGATCGTGCCGGCCCCGGCAGACCTGCTGGCGCTCATGGAACAGGCGCCGCGCAGCGAGGATTACGCCGAATTCACGCCGCACAAATAGTTGCGCGCTTCCGCATGCCCGAGCCACAAGCACAGCCATGAGCGCGATCCTGGATCACCTCGATCAACTGCGTATCGGTCGCGTCCACAAGCGCTCGGCGTGGGCGGCCGGGCTCGGTATTTTCCTCGACGGTTACGATCTTTCCATCATCGCGGTCGCGCTGATCCTGCTCAAACCGCAATGGCAACTGGATGCGTTCGACACCGGCCTGCTGGGTGCCTCGGCATTGGCCGGCGCGCTGGTCGGCAGTCTGTTCGGCGGGCCGCTCGCGGATCGTTTCGGACGCAAGGCAATTTATCTGCTCGACATCGCCACGTTCCTGATCGCGGCGCTCGCTTCCGGTTTCGCCTGGAGCGTGGCATCGCTCACTGCGATGCGTTTCATCCTCGGCATCGGTGTCGGCGCGGACTATCCGCTGTCCGCCACGTATCTCGTGGAATTTCTGCCGCGCGCGCAACGCGGCCGCATCAGCATCTGGGTGTTCGCCCTGTGGATGGGCGGCGCGGCGGTATCCAGCGCGGTGGGACTGGCGCTGCTGCCGTTCGGCGAACACGCCTGGCGCATCATGCTCGCGTCCGGCGCGCTGCCGGCGTTCGCGGTGTTGTGGCTGCGCAAGAATCTGCCGGAATCGCCGCGTTGGTATTTGCGTCGTGGCCAGCCTGAAGAAGCCGTTCGGGTGCTGGGCGAACTCGACCCCACGCTCTCGGAAGCCACCCGCCATGCCCTGCTCGCGGCTGAGGCACCACACGCCACACGGAAACGGACACCGTGGCTCACGCTGTTCCGGCCCAATTACATTCGACGCACCGTGTTCATCACCGTGCCCTGGTTCCTGGTGGACGTGATGAGCTACAGCTTCGGCATTTATGCGCCGATGCTGCTCATGCAGCTCGGCCTGCACGGCAAAGTGCAATCGGTGATCGGCAACACCGTACTCGATATCGTGTCTTTGATCGGCACCGCGCTTCTGGCGGCCACGGTGGATCGCAGCGGACGCCTCAAGGCGCAGGTCCGCGGCTTCATCGGCGGCACCATCGGGCTGGGGCTGGTCGGCGTGTTTGCGCTGCGCGGCGAACCGCCGCTCGCCATCCTGATTCTGGGACTGGTAGGCTGGCAGATCGCCAACAGTTACGGCCCCGGCAACACCTGCCTCCTGTTCCCGGTGGAGCTCTACCCCACCGACCTGCGCGCCTCGGCACACGGTGTCGCCACCGCGTTCTCGCGCATCGGCGCGCTGTTCGCGGTATTCTGTCTGCCCGCCATCCAGGCATGGATCGGCAATGCCGGCCTGATGCTGTTGTTCACGGGGGTCGCCTTGCTGGGTGCGGTGCTGTCCGCCTGGCTGGGCGAGGAAACCATGCTGAAACCGCTGCAACAGGATGCAATGCCGGACAACCCCCCATTCGTTGATCGCCTGACACTCGAACACGAATCACATGACTGAGCTGATACTGACTTCGATCCTGACCTGTCCGCACTGTGGCCAGACGCATGAAGAACGGATGCCGACCGATGCTTGCCAGTTCTTCTACGAATGCGCGGCCTGCCATGCCCTGCTGAAACCCAAACCCGGTGATTGCTGCGTGTTCTGTTCCTACGGTTCCGTGCCCTGTCCGCCCAGACAGCAACAGCGGGATTGTTGCTAGAACTTATCTCAGAATCCCGTTCGCCCTGAGCGTAGCGCCGCAGGCGCGGAGTCGAAGGGAGTTAAATCTATGATTTTTATGTGTTTCGACTTCGCCTGTCCTGAGCTTGTCGAAGGGCTCAACACGAATGGTTAGATGATTTTGAGACAAGTTCTAATCAAGCCCTGATTTATTCGAGCTTATCCCAAAATACATCAACCCCCTCTCCCACCGGGAGAGGGTTGGGGTGAGGGTGCGGCAAGACACAGCATGTCGGAGATTTCAACCCTCACCCGCCCTGCGGGCACCCTCTCCCGAAGGGAGAGGGTGTTTGATGAATAGACCAATGCAATAGCGCTCCGACGTTTCAGCGCCGACTGACCGCTGACAAACGAATTATCGCGTTCGTGGAAACGCAACAGCCTTGTAGTTCATGCCGGGGATTCCTCCAGTGCGGTTGGCTGGGAAACCGCAGCGCGGGACCAGAGGCGGCGCAGCAACAACGCGGAGAGCAACAGCACGGAGATCACGGACGCGTATTCGGAAGTCGAGACACCGACACCGAAGGGGAACCAGATGCCGGGCACGTGCAGCAACACGACTTCCGAGATGAACAGCACCATCCCGATGGCGAGCGCCGTCGGCAAGGCATGCCAGCCCTCGCGCCCCTCGCGGCGTATCCCCAGGAAGAGAATCGCCAGATAAACCAGCAGGAAGGCGTGGTGCGTCCAGGTGATGAGGTAATACATCGTCCTGGTCACGGCGTGGGGAAACGCGGCATGGTACAGCCAGGGATATGCCACCAGATGTGCGACGGCATAGATCGCCGTCAAGGCCGCCACCAATTTGGGCAGCCAGGCGGGCTTGTCCAGCTTGAACCAGGCGCGCCAGGCCATCATCCAGGCGCCCAGGGTGCATGAACCCACCAGGGTGAGGATGAAGATCACGTAATCCTGGATGGTCTCGATCTGCAACCAGAAAAAGATGGCCTGGTTGCCGCGCTGCAAGCCGCTGCACAGCAGGGCCGCCGCAAGCCAGGGATACGCGCGGTTCGCGCGCTCCAGACGCCACAGGCACAGAACCATCGCGGCCGCGAGAAAGAACAGCAACGCCGGCACCACGTCCACCGCATAACCTTCGACGATCTTGAGCCACTGCAAGCGGTACTGGGCGGATATGGCATCCCGGGTACCGATGACGGGCGCGACGTGGATGCCGCCCGTGCCGCCCACCCATGGCCCCGCCCACACCCGGATGGCGAAAGTGATCGGGCCGCCCTTGGTCAGCTCCGGCGGCAGTTCGAAGTAACGCGGATAGTGGTTGCCATACGCCGTGGGCGTCGCAGCGGAGAAATCGCCGACGCCGCCGAGCAGAATCCCGTTTGCATAAACCTGGTACGAACTGTCCACCGCCCAGGGCCCCAGAAGCGCCAGGGTTTCGCCGGCAGGCGGCGTCACCGCGACGCGCAGGCGATACCAGGCATAACCGTGGTAATTGGGGTGCCCCTGCTTGCTCCAGCCGGAAATATAGGGTGCGATGCCCACGTCGCCATCGTTCGCGTCAGGCGGCGCGTAAAGATTCATGCTCTCCCAGGCGGAATCGTCGAAACCGGAGCCGGCCCAGCGGGCATCGTCGCCGGTGTGGAATTTCCAGGGACCATTGAGCCGCAACACGGATTGGCCGAGCTGCACCGGTTTGATCGGATCGGCAAGGCAGGTGGACGAAACACTCGCGAGACCGAGCAACAGTACACAGGTCAGAAACTTGTACACCGGATCCCTCCTCAATCTTTGAGGCGACGGTCGTTGGAACCCGGGCTCGGGAAGAAAGTTCCCTGGCCTGCGGGAACCGGTGGTAAAGAACAGCAGATGACTAGAACTTATCTCAAAATTATCCACCCGTTCGTGTTGAGCCCTTCGACAAGCTCGGGACAGGCGAAGTCGAAACACATAAAAATCATGGATTTAACCCCCTTCGACTCCGCGCCTGCGGCGCTACGCTCAGGGCGAACGGGATTTTGAGATACGTTCTAGTCGGCGAAACCCTAGCGTTTCAACGCCCGCGGCCCGCTGACGAACGGATTGCCGCGTTCGTAGAAACGCAACAGCCGTCGCGCATTGCGCGTGATGCCGATGCGCCGGCTCGTGCCGATGCGTCCTGTCGGTCGCACCGCTTCGGCGAACCACAAGGGCCCCGCTGCGCAATAATCCAGTCCGTACAGCGACATATTGATACCAAACGCCTGCGCCAATTTGCCCGGCCCGTTGCACAACTCACGCACCCGTTCCACGCCGCGACGTCGCTGCATGGCCTCGATGCCTTCCAGCGGTTCAATCGCGCGCAACAGCACGCCGGCGCCGATGCCCTCGCGCTCGCTCGACACATTCAGCATGAAATGATTGCCGTAGATGAAATACACGTAGGCATGGCCGTGCGCCATGAACAACGCGCGGTTGCGCTGCGTCGGGCCGGCAAACGCATGGCAGGCGGCGTCGCCCGGCAGATAGGCTTCGGTTTCCACGATGCGGCCGACCAGCCGCCCACGCCGCCACGCCCGCACCAGCGTCTTGCCGATGAGCCAGCGCGCCAGCGCCACCGTTTCCTCGGGCAAGTCGCGGCGTGTCAGCCGTCGCAGCGGATAGCGGGAGACGGCGGGCTGTACTGTCATGCGGCTCCCCGGTAAATGCCGACGGCCCGTGTGGCTCGGGTCGCGTCCGGCACAGTATATCGGTACACTATTGCCCCCTTTTTCCGAGTTTGGTGGATCCGTTCAATGTCCCAGAGTTATGTTTTCACGTCAGAGTCCGTGTCGGAAGGCCATCCCGACAAGGTCGCGGACCAGATTTCCGACGCCGTGCTGGACGCCATTCTGGCCCAGGACAAGCACGCGCGCGTGGCCTGCGAAACGCTGGTCAAGACCGGCGTTGCCATCGTGGCGGGTGAAGTCACGACCACGGCCTGGGTGGACCTGGAAGACCTGGTGCGCAAGGTCATCTGCGACATCGGTTATACCTCGTCGGATGTGGGCTTCGACGGCAAGACCTGCGGCATCCTGAACGTGATCGGCAAGCAGTCGCCGGACATCAATCAGGGCGTGGACCGCAAGAAACCCGAAGACCAGGGCGCCGGCGATCAGGGCCTGATGTTCGGCTATGCCACCAACGAAACCCGCGACATGATGCCGGCCGCAATCCATTACGCACACCGGCTGGTGGAGCAGCAGGCCAAGGTTCGCAAGAGCAAGAAGAACCCCCTGCCGTGGCTGCGACCCGATGCCAAGAGTCAGGTGACCTTGCGTTATGAAGACGGTCGCGCGAAGGCGATTGACGCCGTGGTGCTGTCCACCCAGCACGATCCGGGCGTCAAGCAGTCCGATCTGAAAGACGCGGTGATGGAGCACATCATCAAACCCATCCTGCCCGCGAAACTGCTGCACAAGGGCACCAAGTACCACATCAATCCCACCGGCAAATTCGAGATCGGCGGCCCGGTCGGCGATTGCGGCCTGACCGGCCGCAAGATCATCGTGGACACCTACGGCGGTTGGGCGCGGCACGGCGGCGGCGCGTTCTCCGGCAAGGACCCGTCCAAGGTGGATCGCTCGGCCGCCTACGCCGCGCGCTACGTGGCCAAGAACATCGTCGCCGCCGGCATTGCGGAGCGCTGTGAAATCCAGATCAGTTATGCCATCGGCGTCGCGCATCCGACGTCCATCTCGGTCACCACCTTCGGCACCGGCAAGATCAGCGACGACAAGATCGAGAAACTGATCCGCAAGCATTTCGATCTGCGGCCTTACGGCATCATCCGGATGCTGGATCTGGTGCACCCCATGTACCAGGCCACGGCCGCGTACGGTCATTTCGGCCGCACGCCGTACGAAGTCAAACTCAAGAACGGCGAGCGCTTCACCGCGTTCTCCTGGGAAAAGACCGACAAGGCCGAGGAACTTCGCGCCGCGGCGGGAATCAAATAACCGCCCATGCGGTAACCGGACGTTGCTGAGGAGCGTTGCAGCGGGATGGCCCGCCAGGCTCAGCAAAACCGGACTTCCAGACAACGGCGCTCGTTTATTTTGTGGAGTACACACAATGAACGCTGTCGTGAACAAGCAGAGCAAGGATTTCAAGGTAAAGGACATCGGGCTCGCCGACTGGGGCCGCAAGGAAATCGCCATCGCCGAAACCGAAATGCCCGGACTGGTGGCGATCCGCGAGGAATACCGCAAGCAGCAGCCGCTCAAGGGGGCGCGCATTGCGGGTTCGCTGCACATGACCATCCAGACCGCAGTGCTGATTGAAAGCCTGAAAGCGCTCGGTGCCGACATCCGCTGGGCGTCCTGCAACATCTATTCCACTCAGGATCACGCTGCCGCCGCCATCGCGGCCGGCGGCACACCGGTGTTCGCGCACAAGGGCGAAACCCTGGACGAATACTGGGAATTCACGCACCGCATCATGGAATGGGGCGACGGCGGCACGCCCAACATGATCCTGGACGACGGTGGCGATGCCACCCTGCTGGCGATCCTCGGTGCGAAGGCTGAACAGGACGACGCGGTGATTGCGAACCCGGCCAACGACGAGGAAACCGCGCTGTTCAAGGCCATCCGAAAACGCCTCGACAGCCGTCCGGGTTTTTACGCGAAGATCCTTGCCGGCATCCGCGGCGTCACCGAGGAAACCACCACCGGCGTGCATCGCCTGTACGAGATGCAGAAAGCCGGTACCTTGCCGTTCCCGGCCATCAACGTCAACGATTCGGTCACCAAGTCCAAGTTCGACAACCTGTACGGTTGCCGCGAATCGCTGGTGGACGGCATCAAGCGCGCCACCGACGTGATGGTGGCGGGCAAGATCGCCGTGATCGCGGGTTACGGCGACGTCGGCAAGGGCTGCGCGCAGTCGCTGCGCGGGCTCGGCGCCAGCGTGTGGGTCACCGAAATTGATCCGATCTGCGCGTTACAGGCCGCGATGGAAGGCTACCGCGTGGTGACCATGGACGAGGCCGCCGGCCACGGCGACATCTTCGTCACCACCACCGGCAACGTGGACGTGATTACCCACGACCACATGGCGAAAATGAAGCACAACGCCATCGTCTGCAACATCGGGCACTTCGATTCGGAAATCCAGGTCGCCTCGCTGCGCAAGTACAAGTGGGAAAACATCAAGCCGCAGGTGGATCACGTGATTTTCCCGAACGGCCACCGCATCATCCTGCTGGCCGAGGGCCGGCTCGTGAACCTGGGCTGCGCGACCGGTCATCCCAGCTTCGTGATGTCGAATTCCTTCACCAATCAGGTGCTGGCGCAGATCGAGCTGTTCACGCAGGGCGCCAAATACGAGAAAAAGGTCCATGTGCTGCCCAAGCACCTGGACGAGAAAGTGGCGCGCCTGCACCTGGCGCGCATCGGCGCGCACCTGACGCGGCTCACGCCACAGCAGGCGAAATACCTGAGCGTGAGCGTAGACGGCCCGTACAAGCCGGATCATTACCGCTACTGATTAAGACCTGCCGGATCGGCACACGGGGGGCGGCCGCAAGGCCGCCCTTTCCTCAGGTGCCGGGCATGCCGAATCGCGCTATGCTTCTGCCTCGGTCCCTTGCCAGGAGCGTCATCATGAACAAACGCCTGTTGCCGACACTCGCCACCCTGTTCGCACTGATTCCACTCGCTGCCGCCATCGCAGCCGGTGATGCGTCCAAACAGATATCCACCGCCACGGCCCATGCAAAGATGGCCGCCGCCACCAAAGACATCGGCATGATTCACGCGCACCTGCACCACGTCATCAACTGTCTGGTGGGGCCGAAAGGCAAGCGCTTTGACGCCAAGGCGGAAGATCCCTGCAAGGGCATGGGCAACGGCGCCATCAGCGATTTCGCGGGCCCGCCAGCGGCACGGGCGAAATTGCAAATGGCCGTGAGAACCGCCGAAAGCGGGATTCACGATGCCCGGTACAAGGGCGCGCACGACGCGGCACTGGAAGTGGTGAAACTCATCGAAAAGGCCAGTGCACCGCGTTAACCGCTGAAGATTCAGCACCCCGGATTCGACAATTCGGCCGGCTACCATCATTCGTGCCGCGCGTCGGCGCGTTATACCCACACCCCGCACGGAACATCCTGACATGGCGATTCAGTATCCCGAGCAGATCTGGCACAACGGCACGCTCAAACCCTGGGCCGAGGCCACCACCCACGTCATGGCGCACGCGCTGCATTACGGCTCCTCGATCTTCGAGGGCCTGCGCAGTTACCCGACACCCAAGGGTGAGGTGATTTTCAGGCTCGGCGATCACCTCAAGCGGTTTTTCAATTCCGCAAAAATCTACGAACTGCCGATGCCGCACGATGCGGCCACGCTCGCCGCCGCCTGCCGCGACGTGGTGCGCGTGAACCGGCTCACGCGCGCCTACGTGCGACCGGTGGCATTCCGCGGCGCGGGCATGGGCTTGAGCCTGAGTGCGGATGCGCCCACCGAGGTCGCAGTGGGCGCCTGGGCACTGGGCAGTTATCTCGGTCAGGGCGTGCTGGAAGACGGCATTGACGCCTGCGTTTCAAGCTGGCAGCGCTCCGCACCCAATACCCTGCCGATGGGGGCGAAAGCCGGCGGCAATTACCTGTCCGGCCAACTCATCGCGCGTGAAGCGCGTCGTCTCGGTTTCGGCGAAGGCATCGCACTCGCCAGCAATGGTCTTTTGAGCGAAGGCGCCGGCGAAAACCTGTTTCTGGTATTCGACGGCGTGCTACACACGCCGCCGGTCAGTGCCGCGATCCTCGACGGCATCACGCGCGATTCGCTCATCAGGCTCGCCGGTGACGCCGGCATCCGCGTCGTCGAACGCGAACTGCCGCGCGAATACCTCTATCTCGCCGACGAAGTCTTCATGTGCGGGACGGCGGCCGAAATCACGCCGGTGCGCTCGGTGGACGGTCGCAAGGTCGGCGCGGGCAAGCCGGGACCGCTCACGCGCCGCATGCAGAAATTGTTCTTCGGTCTGTTCGACGGCACGACGCCCGACAACTATCACTGGCTCGACGCGGTGCAATAACCGGCGTTCAATCGCGTTTGCGGGCCAGCGTCAGGCCGTCGCCGATCGGCACCATACTCAGTTCAACGCGCCGATCCGCGTGCAGCTTCTCGTTGAAGGCACGGATCGCCACGGTATCCTCGCTCTTGTCCTTCTTGTCCAGCACGCTGCCGCTCCACAGCACGTTGTCCACCGCGATGAACCCGCCGGGGCGCAGCAGCTTCAGGATGCGTTCGTAATAATTCGTGTAATTGGCCTTGTCCGCGTCAATGAACGCGAAATCGTAACGCCCGGCCTCGCCGTGATTCAGCAACTTGTCGAGCGTCTCGGTGGCCGGCGCCAGCCGGAGATCTATTTTCTTCGCCACGCCGGCTTCTTCCCAATAGCGGCGCGCGATGGCGGTGTATTCCTCGCTCACGTCGCAGGCCAGGATACGGCCATCGTCCGGAAGCGCCAGCGCCACCGCGAGACTGCTATAGCCGGTAAAGACGCCGACCTCGATGCAGCGCTTGGCACCGGACAACCGGATCAGCATCTGCATGAACTGGCCCTGCTCGGGCGAAATCTGCATACCGTGCCGGGGATGCTTCGCGGTTTCGTCCCGCAGACGCTTCAGCAAGGCCGGTTCGCGCAGCGACACCTTCAACAGGTAATCGTACAGTCCGTCTGTCATGGCAATGGTGCGATTGGACATGGCCGTCACCTCGATGCAAGCGATTCATGCCGATTCTACTCTGCTAGACTGGCGTTCCCCACGGCAGGTGCGAGACATGGACCCACGCGCGGAACTGGTGCAGTACTATCGTTGGCTGCGGCACTACGGCCTGAACGATTCGCACAGCGGCAACGCCTCGATCCGGGACGGCGATACGGCGTGGGTCACACCCACCGGCTGTTGTGCCGACACGCTCACACCGGAAGCGCTGATTCCCTGTCCCGTGAATGGCCCACCCGCGGACGGCGCCTCGCTGGACGCGCCGCTGCACCTTGCCGTGTACCGCGAAAATCCCGCCGCAGGTGCCGTCCTGCACAGCCACGGTGCGCATACCGTGGCGCTGACCCTGAACGGCGAGGATTTCGTGCCGGTGGATTTCGAGGGCGGCTTCTATTTCCCGCGCGTGCCGGTCATCGGCATTCCGTATGCACATTATCTCGCGGAATCGCCCGGCAAGGTTGCCGGGATGTTGGCGAAGCACCCGATCACCGTGGTGCGCGGTCATGGCGTGTATGCCTGGGGCGAGACGCTGGATCGCGCCTACAAGTGGACCTGTTCACTGGAGCTGTCCGCGAAAACTGCATTCATTGCGCGGTTAGCCGAAAAGGCAATGAATCACCACGTATATACATGACAAACACCGTGACCATCGCATGTAACCCCGATCCATCCCCCACCCGTGCGAGTGGAAGATCCATTCGTACATGATACTCGTGAGCATAGCGAACCTAAGCCATCATCTCCTGAATTAGTGCCTGATCCACTTCCACTGCCCCCAGTCATTGTTGGACCAGATCCTGAACCAAACACGTCACTCCAATGTTCACCAGGAGTTTTTTCCTTTTCTTCATCTTGAATTATTGGGACATAATTATCACTAAAAGGTGCTGCTTTCACATAAACCGTTACGATCACTATCGTTGCGTCAGGAACCTGTTCATCCATGAACTCTCCAATAGTGGACTGCACATTTGCTATTTGATAAGGGTAAGCCGTCATAAAAAGAGTCACTTGAACGGAAGCTGATCCAGGTATAATTGTAAATCTATCGATCGCTGGGCTTCCCGAAAACGGACCTGCACATACAGCCGCTGGAAATAAACCACATGAAATCAATATGAAATTTGAAATGAATTTCATAACCCCCTCCTGTTCTAGGCAAAAATTTCAATTATAGGAACATTCATACGTTTTCATTGGAAATCCATCAGGATAAACAGACCGCAGCGATGGGCTATCAAGCGAGACGGATATACATTTTGGCAACTGTATGTTTAAGTTCGGACAGATTCTCGGCATACTATCTGGTTTTACACCAACCACATAGTGCGGAAATCTGTTAGCTTCGTCTGAAAATGCCGGAAGACCTGCCTTACGCCTCGCATCCAAAATGGCTTGATACCGATGTTTTGCAACATTGCATGCAACTGTTATTTCATTCTTTGAAAGACCTCCATTGGCATTTTTCAGGATGGAAGTGACAAGCTCAACTCCACCCGGATCACCCCGCATGGCCCCCACCAAACCCCAAGTTAGTCCACTTTCCCTTGCTGCTGTCACCTTGTCTTGACTGTACGCAGAGTCATTACCGCCGTAGCCAGCAAGGATATTAATTGGCGCGGTAGCGCCGTGCACAAGCGCCTTGACGCCCCAGTAACTAGCATGCTTTGAATCGCCAGCCACCCCGAATTGTTTGGCAAGCATGGATTGGGCCAAAGCATCGCCTTGTTGAGCCAAATCAAGAAGTGTTAACTGACTATAATTTTCATAGGGATCATTAGGTGTTTCATAACCCCGCGATAATCTCCACTGATGATTTGCATTCAGAAAAGTCGACGCATCAATGGTTTTTTTTAAGAGAGGTTGAACACTATTTTTAGTCTCATACACACCATTTGGGTGTGTAGTGATGCTAGCGGTTCCCCTAGACGTGGAAGGGGTAGTCTTTGATTGCTGCGAGGAAGCAGTTTCAATGACAGAACGCTCTTGTCGCCCTCCAGCAAAGTAAGCAGTAACCACAACGATTAAGATCAGTATGCTGATGGCAGCAAGCCAGAAAGTTCGTTCCTTATTCACCCCTTTCTCCTTAAGCTGCCGGATCCCGATAAAGGACAGTATAAGTAAGCCTGATTAACCTGTTATTCCCGCCAGGGTGTGGGCCTAATCTTTTAACGTTACCGGATTTCCGCTTTCATGGCACCAGTAATTCAGAATTTCCTTAATCGTTGCACTTCTAACTTGAAGCCGCAATGTCTACATCGGTAGAATTTGCGGGGCTATTCACTGTACAACTGCAAACATATGGCCCATAGAGTGATTGATTCGCCGATGATGAAAATCGGAGACATCCAGGGCATTGTAGGCCCCGAAGGTATCGGTATAGACAACACCGTCCGGCCTCACCTTCTCCTCGATGATCGGCAGCAGTGTCTCAGTCTTGGCATTGGGGATAATCGCCGTGTAAACCTTCCCGCCTCGCTTTAGAAGCCCAAATACTGCGACTTTTCCCGCAGCGCCGCGGCCTCGTCGGCCTTTGCGTACACCACCGAAGTAGCTCTCGTCCGCCTCCACTTCCCCACAGAGCGGGTAGCTCGGAAGTTTGCTGGCAATCAGCTTGCGCAGTCGCATAAAGAAACGGATTGCCGTGTTAGGTTGAACGCCAACAATCTCGGCCGCAGCTCGTGCCGTGCTGCCTGCCACAAAGTGCTCAATCAATCTACTTTGCTGACGTGCGCTAAGGCGACTTTTACGCTCATACATTGCAGCTATAATAGAACCCTGCTCAGTCCTTAGCTACTTCAGCCCCAAGATTTTTATCCGACCTAAAACAAGATGAACGGAATGCATAATAGGCCCAATGTCAGCCGTTGTGCAACTTGTGTAATATCTTCTGGGTTACCATCAAACAATTATATTTCGATCATCTCGAAATCTTCCTTGCCCGCGCCGCAATCCGGGCAGCGCCAGTTCAGCGGAATGTCCTCCCACCGGGTGCCGGGTGCGATGTCGCTTTCGGGATGGCCCTTGGCCTCCTCGTAAACGAATCCGCAGAT
>DASSRV010000074.1:0-5946 GCA_035701605.1 Gammaproteobacteria bacterium | reverse complement strand
CCGAGACCACGTCTTGCGGGTGATCGGCGGAGAAGAATTGACCGCGGCCGTTGATCGCGGCATGCCACAGGTCCCAGACATTGTTGCTGGAGTCGCTGCTGACACTGGGCCAAGAGGCGTTACCGGTAACGAGATCGGTGTAGCCGCCCGCATAGGTGCTGCCATCCCAGACCGGCGGGACAGTGAGTGTGCTGGTCATGCCGAGGCCCACGGTGAAGGTCACCATGTGCGGCCAGGAAGCCGGATCGTTCTGTGGATTCCAGTAGGGCGCGAGGCTGGCAGTCTTACCGGCACTGTCCGTAACCGTTACGCTCTGATTGTAGGGCATGTACTGCAAGGCACTGGTGATATGTTTACCCGTGGTGCCGGTGTATAAATCGTGCGACCAGTAATAGAATGCGACATCCGCCAGCGTGTTGCTGGTGCCGTCATCGAACGGGGCGGCGGGAGAATACGTGGTGGCGTCCGGCAACGCGAAAGTACTGTTGTCGAGGTTGCCGTAATTATTGTCCAGCGAGTAATACGTGTTCCACATGCCGTCCGTCATCAGAATCGAATAATTGGGTCGGCAGATGAGCTCCGGTGAATCGGTATTCTGCGGGTCCCAGGCATAGGGGCTGTTCACTCCGCTGGTTTGGTAGTACTGGCCGGCTTCTTCCAGTGCCTTGCGCAAGGGCGTGCCGCCGCTCGCGGGCAGCCGCGCCAGCCATTTGAAGAAATCGGTGCGATGGGTCTTTTGTGTGCTGGCACTGTTGTCGGTGAAAGTACCGATGCGATTGTCATAACTGCTGGAGTATGTCCAGTCATCGCAGCCACTACTGTGAAAGCCGTAACAATGCCCGCTGCCCGATCCCGTCAAAGAGCTGCTATTGGGCAAGTCCTGCCAGGCGACACGGTAAGTCTGGTCCAGGTCGCTGAAGGCCAGGTTGGCGCCGGAGACGGTGGTCAGGTTGCGGGTGCGGTAGAACGAGAACCAGATGGCGAAGTTCTGCTGTGCGGCGGCGAGTTTTGTGGAATCCGTGATTTCCGTGCTGTCTATGACGTGCTTTGTGTAGCAACTGTCGTCGGTCAGGCTGGGTGCCTCGCCGTCTGCACAATTTCCGCTGGCGTCGCGATTGTCGTAGGTGTAATAGAACGCAACACCGGCGTTATGTCGGTCGTTGCAGCTAACGTAGTCCAGGGTGCCGTCGCTATTGAACGCGGCGTCAAAGTAATTGCAGCTATTGACCTCCGTTTGTGTGGTATTCCTTGGATTGTACTCGACGGTCGCCTCATATCCCGAGGACAAATCCACGTAGCCTCGGCTCTGATCGAAACCGTTGATCCAGGCTTTGGTGAAACTGGTGCTGAGCGGCGTCTTGCCATCGTCGCCGTTCGGCAGGGAGTAGGTCACGGTCGGATCGTAGTAGAGCGGATTGAAGGCCGCGGACTTGAAGTGGTAGGTGTCTGGAATGTAAACATCATCCGTCGTCAGCCAGCCCGGCTGGTACGGCGCGCCATAGGTGGTTGTGGTGACGTCGCCGTATTCATCGCAGGTTCTGCCGTAATGCCAGTCTCCATCTGAATCCTGGTACCAATGTTTTTTCGACCAGTCTATGCATTGCTTGGTAGTAGTAGTGGTTGCTGTCGGCGTATTCGGGTCGTACACCACGCCACTGCCACTTCCGCCGAGCGCGTCAGGCACATAGGCCCAGGCCATGGAGCCGGAATTGTCCAGTGTCAGCACGATGTTCGGTGGCACCTGAGTAGTGACGAACAGCGGAATCTGCGAAATAGCGGGTGCGGCTGCAGCAGCGGGCCGGAGGTTGAAAGCCGCAAGGCCGAGTACAAGTGAACCAGCAAGGATGGCGAATTTGCGGAGTGTGGTTGCGTTCATGGTCATCTCCATGGCCGGCGACGCCGGCCGGATGCATCAATTGGTGCTGGTGAAGGTGGTTTCCAGCACCACCACGGATTTGCCGCTCAGGCCCACGCCGCGCGCGAATACCATGTAAATCGGTGTCGAGACCTGCGGCTGGTCGGCGGCGAGACTGGCGCCGGTGGACTGGGTGGTCATGGTGGTCTGGACGATGAAAAAGCGTGGCGCGGAATCCGGCGCGGGATCAAGATCGCCGCTGTACACCACGGAATTGGTGTTGTCCCAGACCGTAGTGGAATCGGTGGCATAGGCCACGAAATCCGTGATACTGGAAGTGGTGGCGTTGAACATGCCCTTGGTGTTGTCGAACGGACCGGCGGCGGCCTGTGTCAGCACGCTTTCCCCGTTGCGCAGGGCGGCTTCGGCAGCCTGGAATGCGATCTGGGTATCGCGCTGGTTGGCAGTCATCTTTTCTTCCAGCGAGGTGCTGGTGGTGGCAGCGAGGCCGACCAGGGTCAATACCAGCAGCAGAATCAGGGTGATGACCAGCACCACGCCGCGCTCGCGTGCATGTGGTCCGGTAATTGAAGGGGTGCGGTTCATTGCAGCATGTTCCTGAGGGCGATGGTTTGCACGAATTCCTTGCGCAGGCGGCGGTCCAGCGGCACCGTGACCTTGGTACCATCCAGATCGAAATCCTGCGCCGCAGGTGGTGCCACGGGCAGGGTCAGGTCGTCGCTGCGCGAAATCAGCGCGATACGCACGGCCACCACCCTGCCCCAGTTGCCGGCGGTATTGACGGTGTCGGCACTGACGAACCGCTCGGGCACCTGGTCGGCATCGGTATCCACGCCGTAAACAAGCTGCATGTTCTCGATGTTCGGCACCAGTTCTTCGGGCGTATTGAGCGCGCCGCTGCCGTCGAGACTGACGCGGAACAGCGCCGGCATCTTGTCGGTCTCGCTCAGGCCGATAAAGAAAATGTAGGTCTGCGCGACGGTGACGGTGGAGCCTTGTCCGTACAGGCCAATCTTGCTGGTCCAGTTGCTGCCGATCTTGCCGGCATCGTTGCCGGGTGTGGAGGAATCACCCATGGTGAGCGGCCCGCTGCCGGAACTGGTGCCGGTGATCTGGAACAGCGCCGCTTTCTGGCAATCCGAGATGATCGCGAGGTCGCCGGCACTGAAACCCGCAACATCGGCAGCCGCGACATAGACCCCTGTAGACTGATCGTATGTACCGCTGCCCGCCGGATTGTCCACGACCGGCACGGTATCCGCGGAGGCGGCGTGCACCAGCAGGATGTCGCTACCCGTGAGCGCGTAGTCCTTGATGGCGGCATACACGGTGGCATCCACGTCCGGCGACCAGTCGCTGGCAGCGCTGGACAGCGGTTGCGTGGCAGCAAGCGTGAGATTGTCGCCGATGTCGGAACCGCTGGCATCGTAGCCGACGACGGTGGCGGAAGTCGGATCGGTAGCCGCGGCACCGGATGCCTGGTAGGAATAGAGCGCAACGGCCGGCATTGAAACGGTGGAGATCGCGCTGACCGGTGTTGCGCTGCGCGGCGGTACGCAGCCCTGGAAGCCGGCCATGCGCACGACCGGCTCCATGAAGCCGAGCACGAAGCGGCCGTTCTCCTGCACCTGTGCGATGCCGGTGTCGGTACTGTAGGAACGTTTGCTGGTCAGATAGACCGAAATCACGCCGGCCGTCAGGATCAGACCGATCACCAGCGCGACCATGAGTTCCACCAGCGACAGGCCGTGCTGGTGATGCGAAACCGGGGTGGCAGTCATGGTATTCATAGGGAAGTGGTGATACTCAGGCTGGAGACCGGAACATTGGTAGTGCTGGCGCTGACCTCGCCGAGCGCCTGCTGCGCACGCGCATCGCTCCACTGGATGGTGATGGTGACCTGGGTCATGTTGTTCACGATCTTGGTGGCGATGCTGCCGTCACCGGCCGGTAATTCATTGGCCAGCATCTGCTTCCATTCGTACACGTCAAATTTGGCGATGTCGGCAGGCGAGCAATCCGCGGTTGCGCCCAGGCAATCCGTGTTGGTGCCGGGACTGCCGATGGCGATGTCGTAGTTGCTGGAGTTGGCGCGGTTGGCGCGCATCCGATCCAGGATGTTGTACGTGAGTGCGGTGACCTGGGTGCGCGTGTAGGTGCTGCCGCTGCTTTTCAGCGATACCGTGATCATGCCGGCGATGCCGAGCAGACCCACTGACAGAATGACCAGAGAAATCAGCACTTCAATGAGTGTGAAGCCGGTGCTGCGCGATTTTGACGAAAATGTATTCATGGGCAACTCAGGTCGGTGGTGCCGTCCAGCGCCTTGCCGACGGTCTGGGACGCGCGCACGATGCCGGTGGCGCTGACGTTTATCGAACGGGCAAAACCGGCACCGCGTGCGTCGCACAGCGTGAAACTGCCGCTGGCGGAGTCGGTGGTGCCATTGCCCTTGAAACTGAAGCTGCTGCCCAGCCCGCTGTCGGTGGTCAGGGTGTTGCTGCTGTCGAGCGCGCTGTGTACGCGCAAGGGTGTGATGGTGCTGCCGGAAGGCGCGTACACGATCCAGCCCTTCCCCCAGTTCGTGCCGCAGCTTTCCTGATCGCTGCTGGCACACACGGTGATGGATTTGTTCTCGGTAATGGCTTCGGAGCGCGCAAACAGCAAGGTGCCGAGCAGTTCATTGATGCCGGCCACCTGGCGGTTGTCCTGGAAGGTGGTCTTGAAGCTGGGCACGGCGACGGTAATAAGCACGCCGGCCACCGCCAAGGTGACCAGGAGTTCAATGAGCGTGAAGCCGTGCATGTTTTTCATGCCCTACACTATAGCGGCCCGGACGTACCAGGATGCGCGGACTGCGACGGACGCGCGCGAATCGGCGACAAGTGGTCAGGTAACATAAATCAATGAATGAGAAGGACTTTTTCCAGGACGCCCCACGTCTCGCCAATCAGTATGGGGACGATGCGCTGCTGCGCGGCTGGCTGCGCGCGCACCTGCCAGCCGCGGTTCTCGCGGAACTCGAGCCGGGTCTGGTGCGGCTCGGTGCACGCGCCGCCGGTGAAATGCTGGAGTTTGCCGCCGGTGCGTTGGCGCACCCGCCGCGGCACGTGCCCTACGATGCCTGGGGCCGGCGTGTGGATCACATCGAGGTCGCGGCCGGCTGGCGGGCGCTGCATCGGGTGGCCGCCGAGGAAGGCATCGTCGCCACGGCCTATGAACGTGCGCACGGGGCCTGGTCGCGGGTGCACCAGTGCGCGCGGCTTTATCTATATAACCCATCCTCGGCGATCTGTTCCTGCCCCATGGCCATGACCGACGGCGCGGCACGTGTCATCGAACTCCATGGCGACGCGGCGCTGAAGGCGCGCGTGCTGCCGCATCTGGTGAGCCGCGATCCAGCCGTGATGTGGACTTCCGGGCAGTGGATGACCGAGCGCAGTGGCGGCTCCGATGTCAGCGGCACCGGTACCGAGGCGCGGCGTGAAGACGGGACATTCCGGTTGTACGGTACCAAGTGGTTTACCTCGGCCACCACTTCGGAACTGGCGGTGACCCTGGCGCGGGATCCGGAGGCGGACGGGCGCCTGAGTCTGTTCTGCCTGGAATTGCGCGGCGAGGAAGGACGGCTCAACAACATTTTTGTGCACCGGCTCAAGGACAAGCTCGGCACGCGTGCACTGCCGACTGCGGAGCTGACGCTGGAAGGCACGCCGGCCCTGCGCATCGGCGAGCCGGGTCGCGGCGTCCGCACCATCGCGACCGTACTCAACATCACGCGCCTGTACAACGCGGTGTCGGCCGTCAGCTACATGCGGCGCGGCATCGCGCTGGCACGGGATTACGCCGGACGCCGCCGGGTTTTCGGAAAGCTGCTGAGCGAGCAGCCGCTGCACCGCGAAACGCTCGCCGACATGGAATGCGAGCTGGCCGGTGGATTCCATCTCGCGTTCGAGGTGGCGACGCTGCTGGGTCGCGAGGAAACCGGCATGGCCACGGCCGATGAGCTGGCCTTGCTCCGGCTGCTGACGCCGGTTGCCAAGCTCTACACCGGCAAGCAGGCCATCGCG
>DASSRV010000073.1:0-4597 GCA_035701605.1 Gammaproteobacteria bacterium | reverse complement strand
GCCCAGACTGCCCTGGCCGGAGGCGATGTCGTCGCCGGCAAACAGAAGTCGCAAACCTGCGCTGCCTGTCACGGTGCCAACGGCATCAGCACCTCCGACCAGTTCCCGATCCTGGCCGGACAGTACCGCGACTACCTGATTCAGGCGCTGCTCGAATACCAGAGCGGCGAACGCAAGAATCCGATCATGGCCGGCATGGCGAAACCGCTGAGCAAACAGGACATCGAGGACCTGGCTGCGTATTTCTCGAGCCTGCCGGGACCCCTGAAGATGTTGCCGCAAGAACACAACCACTGATCCCGGCAACGACGACTCATACAAACGCGCCGCTCTGCGGCGCGTTTGCGTTTCGGCAACTTGCAAACACGAACCGGCATGCTACACTGCTCACGTACACGAACCGGCAAACCCGCACGAAAGTCGGGGGCGCAAAGTCACCGGTCTAAGGGGTGCAGACCCTATGACGGCGGGATTACCGAATGTGCCACCCCCTATGTCCGGATTCCCCCCTTCCGGACAGGCCGTTTCGGACCCCCCTTGATCCCGTCGCGGTTTGCACCCCTTTTTTATTCTTCAAGCGCCGGGCTTTGTCGCGGTCGGCGCTGACAGCGCCAGCGTTGCCTTTCCGGTATTGACCTTGAGGTTGATGGTGTCACTGCCCTTGCCGTGGTAAGACATCTGGCTGCCGGCACCTTCCTTCTGCGCGTCGCCCACCGACAGGCCATCCACCGTCAGGCTCGTGTTGCCGACGTTGGCAGCCAGCGCCACGTCGCCGTACGCCAACGTGTGCGCCTGCGCAGCAATCTTGCCCACGTTGATGGTGACATCCAGCGGCCCGCCCGGCACGTCCAGTGCAACCTTGCCGATGTTGATTTGTGCCGCCACGCCGCCGCTCGTCCCTGTCACGTGCAACTTGCCGATGTTGATGTGACTCATGACACCGAACGTCGCCGGTACGGCAACGGTCCATGTTTCGTTCACGCCCCCCGTGTCCGCGCCTTCCGGATATTGCACGCTGAGTTCCAGCGTGTGGTCATTCAGGTTGTGCGCCAGCGACGCCGCCTTGATCGTGTCCGGCGTGTCGTGATGCGCAATCAGGCCCCACAGGAAATTGCTGGACGGGCGCAAACCGACACTGATGTGCACCTCGGCATCCGGGCTGGGCTTGATGGTGACAGAACCGATGTTTGTCTGCGTCAGCAGGCTGCTCGCGCCGCTCGCCGGCAGCGTGGCCTCCAAGGTGCGGACGGTATTTTGTTGGGTACAGGCGGCCAGCGGCAGCAGAAACAGCAGGAATATGGCAAGGCGACGCATGGGTTACTCCGGATTATCCGTTACAGGACTTCACAAGCCGCTCATGCAAGCGAGCAGGATGCGAAATATCCTCTGTTCCGTCGCGCCAGGCAAGCAGCATCCGGAGCCGCGCTATTTACAAGCGGCGCGCCACGGGACATGCTGTGACATACGGTCCCAGGAAGGAACCCGAGTCATGTCCGAGCCGAACCCCATCCGTCACGTTTCCGACACCGCCTTGTGGGTCGCGGCCTATCGCGCGCAGGAAAGCGAGCGACCGGATGCCCTGTTTTACGATCCCTTCGCGGGCCAGTTGGCCGGCGAGCGCGGCATGCGCATTGCCGGGGAACTCGCGCAACACGGCATGCAAAGCTGGCCGCTGGTGGTGCGAACCCAGGTGCTGGACGAACTGATTCTGCACGCGGTGGAGCACGACGGCTTCGACACCGTGCTGAACCTGGCCGCCGGACTGGATACCCGCCCGTATCGCCTCACGCTGCCGGCCACCCTGCGCTGGGTCGAAGTGGATCTGCCCGACATGATCGAATACAAGCGCGAGCAACTCCGCGACGCCACCTGCTTCTGCCGGCTGGAACGCCACGCGCTGGACTTGCGTGATTCGGATGCCCTGCGTGCGCTGCTGGAAAAAGTCGGCGCCGCCGCCGACCGGATGCTGGTGATCACCGAGGGCCTGCTGATTTATCTGGAAGAGCAGCAGGTCAAGGACCTGGCCTGGGACTTGTACCGGCAAGCCGTCGTCAAACGCTGGCTCACGGACCTGGTGTCGCCGCGACTGCTGAAATACATGCGGCACGTGCAACAACACTTGCCTGCCAATGCGCAATTCCATTTCGCGCCGCACGATCACGCC
This sequence comes from Gammaproteobacteria bacterium, assembly GCA_035701605.1. Classification (GTDB taxonomy): domain Bacteria; phylum Pseudomonadota; class Gammaproteobacteria; order Natronospirales; family REEB76; genus DASSKW01. Next base: position 2,433 of record DASSRV010000073.1, on the reverse strand, counting down.
GATTTCTTTCTCTCGCGCAGTTGGCACGCAAAAGCGTTTCATTCCACCTGGGAAGACGCCAAGCGTCTCCATCGTCGCGAGGTACGGTTGGCCTGGTTGTGGGATGCGCTGGGCTGGATCATTCCCGGTGCGCGCGAGCAGGGCCGCAAGATGAGCGGCATCGTGGTGCTGGAACGGAGCTGAACGCGGGCTTCAGCGTCCTGCCGCGATTTCAATGCCGTCGAGATAATCCGTACCCAGCATCCGCATCTGATCCAGGATCCAGGCCTGACGGCGTTGCAGGTACGCGGACGGATCGGTGACATTGAAACGGTCCGGCGCCGGCAGTGCCGCAGCCAGCAGCGCCGCCTGCTCCGGCGTGAGTTGCGCAGGTGTTTCATTGAACAGGCGACGCGCCGCGGCCCCCACGCCGAACACGTTGTTGTCGAACTGCGCGACGTTGAGATACACCTCCAGTATCCGTCGCTTGGGCCATTCCAGTTCCATGAGCGCGGTGAAATACGCCTCGATGCCCTTGCGGACATAGCTGCGTCCGGCCCACAGCCACAGATTCTTCGCGGTCTGCTGGCTGATGGTGCTGGCACCTCGTACACGATGACTGTGTTCGTTGTGATGCAATGCGGCGTCAATCGCCTCCCAATCGAAACCGTGATGGTCCGGGAAATCCTGGTCCTCGGATGCAACCACTGCGAGCCGCATGCCGGGCGCGATGTGCGCATAGTCCGTCCAGCGGTACGCGATGCGTGAACGGGTATCGCCGCGCGCGTGCAATTCCGCGCTGCGTGCGCGCATGAATGCGGTGGTCGGCGGATTCACCACACCGCGGAATGCAACGCCGAGCGCGCTCATCAGGAATCCGTACCAGCCCAGCAACAGCAAACGCCGCGCCAGCCGCACCGGAAGATCGCGCAGCACGTAGTGAGTACCGTTCACGCTGTCTGTCCGCGTCGTGTCAGCAGGTACACGGCGAAACTCGGCAACCAATGGCTGCCTGCGTAACGCTCCGCATGAATTGCCGCAAGCCCGGCCTGTGCATGGGCTTGCGCCGTATCGAGCAGCACGCCGCGGCGCGCATCCCCGGCCGGCAATGCCGAGGCAATGCCCTGCAACATCCATGCGCGACTCAGGTTGAGGCCGTCGAGGTGGGCCAGTTTCGGGTCGGTCGCATGCTGCGTGCCCGCGAGCGGCAACCAGCCCGCATCTTGCGCGCGAGGCAACTGCGGCAGGAACTCGTCGAGCCAGGCCGCGAACGGCGCCTGCGGCAACACGCGTCGCAGCAGGTCCGCTTCCGCCAGGGCCGGCGACAGGAAATCCTGGCCGGAGGGTTCATAGGCCAGCGGCGCCTGTCGGTCGGCGAGGTAAAGTCTCCGGGCATGCTGCTCGATGCACGCGCGCAGGGTTTCATCGCGCGCGATCACGCACCAGTCATGCGTCAGGGCGAGCGCGAATGCGCTGTTGGCATGTTCACCGCCGCGCACCGGATGACCCAGTTTCTGCAGCCAGTCGCCGAGACGCTGTGCCGCCAGCCGTTCCAGCGGCAGCAGCCGCTCGCGCCAGCGCCGCGCATCCGGCGTGTCCCATTCCGCGAGTTCCGCCGCGAGTTGCAGCAGCCAGGCAAGTCCATAGGGACGTTCATAGGTGACCCGCTCCGCCGGCTCGAAGTAGCGGCATTCCTGCGCCATGTTGTCCGCGGACAGGTGCCGCTCCAGCACATCCCGCATCGAGCTTGCACACTCCGCGCGTGGAAACAGCCGCAGCACGCGCACCAGCAGCCAGTGGCTGTGCACCGCGGAATGCCAGTCGTAGCTGCCATAGAACGCGGGGTGCAGGGCGCGCGGCGGCAACGCGTCGGCATCGGCGTTCAGCAGGTGCATGATGTGGTTGGGGTATTCGCGTATCACATTGTCCAGCACCATGCGGGTCAGACGCATGGCGGTGGCTTCGTCCAGTGTGTTCATGTGCGATCCCCTGTCCATGCCGGCCACTATAAATCCGCTCGCCCCGCAAATGAACTTGCCGCGCCGGGCGGGGTCCATGCAAGCTGACCCGCGCGCACGGCTGACAACCGCTCGCCAAACTGACATGATGCGCGCGGAACAATTTCACCCCACCCGGGCCGCGCCCGGTCTGGAGCACCCATGTCGAACCAGAATTCCTCCATCCGCCGCGACATCGGGCTGATTGCCCTGACCATGACCGGCATCGGCTCCATCATCGGCTCGGGCTGGCTGTTCGGTGCCTGGAAGGCGGCGCAGCTTGCCGGTCCCGGCGCGATCTACGCCTGGCTGATCGGCGCCGGCATCATCCTGATCATCGCGCTGAGCTACGCGGAACTGGGCGCGCTGTTCCCGGAATCCGGCGGCATCGTGCGTTACGGACTGTATTCGCACGGCTCGCTGGTGGCGTTCCTGGCGGCCTGGGCGAACTGGATTT
>DASSRV010000072.1:0-3772 GCA_035701605.1 Gammaproteobacteria bacterium | reverse complement strand
CGCTCTCGATGCCCATGAGCAGCACCACGCCAGCATAGCCCAGGGTCGAGAGGGTGCCGGTGATGAACGCGGCTACCGCCGCCAGGAGCTTGCCGATCATCGTCAGTGCCGCTCGTCGCCGTTGCGGCGGCCGCCGCCCAGCTCCGCCAGCCTCAGGCGCAGGCCGAGCTCCACGGTGCGGTCCGGCGGGATCTGGTAGAAGTCGGTGGCACGGATCGCGTTGCGCGACATGAACGCGAACAGGTTCTCACGCCAGCCCCACATGGACGGCCAGCGGCGGGTGGAGACCAGGGTCTCACGCCCTAGGTAATAGGTGACGGTCTCAGGATCGATGCTGAGGCCGAAGTCCTTGGCGCGGCGGAAGCACTGCGGGATGTTCGGGATCTGCATGAAGCCGTAGTGCACGTTGACCCGGTAGAAGCCGAGGTCCATCTTCTCGACCTCGAGGCGCTGCAGCGGGTGCACGAAGGGCACGTCGTCCGTGAGCACCGTGAGCAGCACCACCTGCTCGTGCAGCACCTGGTTGTGCTCCAGGTGGTGCTGCAGCATGGGCGGCGTGCCTAGGTTGGGCGCGGTCATGAAGACCGCGGTGCCGCGCACCCTGAGAGGCTTCTGCTTGCGGATGTGGGCCAGGAACTCGTCCAGGGGCTCGGTGGCGGCGCGCAGCCGGTCGATGAGGTTGGAGCGCCCGGTGCTCCAGGTGGACATGATGACGAAGCCGATCAGGCCCACCAGCAGCGGCAGCCAGCCGCCGTCCCAGATCTTGAAGATGTTGGCGGTAAAGAATGTCAGGTCCACAAACAGGAAACAGGCCGCAATCGGTGCAGCAATGTAAATCGGCCAGCGCCAGTAATCGCGCATGGCAAAGAACATGAAGATCGAGGTAATCACCATGGTGGAACTGACCGCCACGCCGTAGGCCGCGGCCAGGTCGTTGGAAGTCTTGAAGCCGAGCACGATGGCGATGGTGCACAGCATCAGTATCCAGTTGAGTGCCGGGATGTAGATGTGGCCCTTCTCGTCCATGGAGGTGCGCACGATGGTGAGTCGCGGGCTCTGGCCAAGCTGGATCGCCTGCCCCATGAGCGAGAATGCGCCGGTGATGACCGCCTGCGAGGCAATCACGGCGGCGGTCGTGGCCAACACCACCAGCGGGTACAGGAACCAGGACGGCGACAGGCTGTAGAACGGCTGCGCGATGGCCTCGCCCGGATGCGCCAGAATCACGGCACCCTGCCCGAAATAATTCAGCAGCAAAGCCGGCATCACGAACACGAACCAGGACACGCGGATCGGCGGGCGCCCGAAATGGCCGATGTCCACGTACAGGGATTCGGTGCCGGTCACGCACAAGAACACCGAGCCCAGCACCACGATGTCCGCAAAGCCGTGGTGAAAGATGAAGCGCATGGCGTAGCCGGGATTGATTGCCGCCAGCACCGCGGGATAGCGGATGACCGCCGCCAATCCGAGCATCGCGATGACCGTGAACCACAGCACCATGACCGGGCCGAACACCGCGCCCACCCGGCGCGTGCCGCTTTTCTGGAATGCAAACAGTGCGATCAGTACTCCCACGGTAAGCGCGAGAATCACGCCGCGTGGCATGCCGGGCGCCGCCATTTGCAAACCTTCAATGGCGCCCAGTACCGAGATGGATGGCGTGATCATGCCGTCGCCGTACAACAGCGCCGCGCCCAGGATGCCCAGCAGGATCAGCACGCGCGACTGCCGGCCGCGCTTGCGCCAGGGGTCCAGCAAGGCCAGCAGTGCCAGTACGCCGCCCTCGCCCTTGTTGTCCGCCCGCAGCACCAGCGCCTGATATTTCAAACACACGATGACCACGATGGTCCAGAACACGATGGAAATGACGCCCAGCACGTTTTCCGGCGTAGCCGTCGGCGCGTAACTGCCGGAGAAGGCACTCGACAGGGTGTACAGCGGGCTGGTGCCGATGTCGCCGAACACCACGCCGAGCGCGCCCAGGCTCAGGGCAGCAAGACGTTTGTTGGCGTGCGGAGCTGAGCTTCCATTGCCGTTGGCGCTGCCGCCCACGCGGGCACGGAATGTCTGGGTCGTGTTCGGATCGGTCTGATTGCCCATCCTGTCCCCGTCTCCGGGCCGCCAAAACACAAGCGGCTGGTCTCGCGGGAGTACCAGCCGGCGGAAATCAGCGGTGCTGGAGTGTGACGCGCCTGGCGCCTGTCATTGAGAGGGCGCGAATTATACCGCAAAGCCTCGTGGAAGGAACCCGTTCGGAGATGGCATGATGGTGCCAAGTGCTTGTTATCAAAGAGAATCCATTTATTGAACACAAAAAACCCGCGGTCGTGGCCGCGGGTTGCAGGATGGCGTCCCCAGGGGGAGTCGAACCCCCGTTACCGCCGTGAAAGGGCGATGTCCTGGGCCTCTAGACGATGGGGACGAGGCGTGCTTGAAACCCGCTGCTCCCGAACAGATGAGGGAATTTTGGTGGAGCTAGCCGGGATCGAACCGGCGACCTCCTGCATGCCATGCAGGCGCTCTCCCAGCTGAGCTATAGCCCCACGCGGGGCGCGTATTGTCCGGGTAATGGCCAAAACTGTCAACCAAATCAGCCGTTTCCGGCTTCGGCATGACGGATGGCGCGCTCGAGCCGCGCCAGCGTGGCATCACGGCCCAGAATTTCCAGCGTGACATCAATCGGCGGCGACACCGTGCCACCGGACACCGCGACGCGCACGGGCTGGGCGACTTTGCCGAGCTTGAGACCGAGCGCCGCGACACAGCCCTCCAGCGCGGCATGGATGTCCGACGCGGACCAGGTTGCCAACTGCGCCAACCGTTCACGCACATCGCGGAGAGCCGGCAGCGTTTCCGCATTCAGGTTTTTCGCGGCGGCCTGCGGCTCGTATTCTTGCGGCGCCTCGAAAAAGAACCGGCTGGCCGCCGCCATGTCCTTGAAGGTCTTGGCGCGCTCGGCCTGTGCGCGCACCACGGCGGCGAGTTGCGCCGGATCGGCAACCCGCACGCCGAGCCGTTCCAGATGCCAGCCCAGTTCCGTGCCCAGCCGCGCCGCATCACCGGTCTTGATGTAGTGCTGATTCAGCCACAGCAGCTTGTCGGGGTTGATGGCGGACGCGGACTTGTTGACGTCCGCGATGTCGAACAGCGCCAGCATTTCCTCACGGCTGAAGATTTCCTGGTCGCCGTGCGACCAGCCCAGCCGCACCAGATAATTCAGCACCGCTTCGGGCAGGAAGCCGTCTTCACGGTACTGCATGACCGATACCGCACCGTGCCGCTTGGACAGCTTGGCGCCATCCGGTCCCAGGATCATGGGCAGATGCGCGTACTGCGGCGGTTCGACACCGAGCGCCCTGAAGATATTGATCTGCCGCGGCGTGTTGTTGATGTGGTCGTCGCCACGGATGACGTGCGTGATGCGCATGTCCATGTCGTCCACCACCACGGTGAAATTGTAGGTAGGGTTGCCGTCGGAGCGCGCGATGATGAGGTCGTCCAGCTCCGTGTTCTCGAACACGATGTCGCCGTGCACCTGATCGTGCACCACGGTCTGCCCGGATTCCGGGTTCCTGAAGCGGATCACCGGCGCCACGCCCGGCACCGGCTCAGTGCGATGTCGGCAGCGGCCGTCGTAACGCGGCTTCTCCTTGCGCGCCATCTGCCCGGCGCGCATGTCCGCCAGTTCCTGCTTCGAGCAATAGCAATGATAGGCTTGACCGGCCGCAAGCAGTTGCTGCGCCACTTCGCGATAGCGGTCAAACCGCTG
>DASSRV010000071.1:0-9102 GCA_035701605.1 Gammaproteobacteria bacterium | reverse complement strand
GTCGCCTTGCAGATTGACCACGATCGCATCGTCCTGCCAGCCGCGCCGCTGCGCGACTTCCGCGATGCGATCCGTGCCGGAGGCGTGATCCGCGCGCGTCATTTCGGCCTCGACGCCGGCGGCGGCGCAGGCATCCCGGATGCGCGTATCGTCCGTCGCCACGATCACTTCGTCGGCACCGCTTTCCTGCGCGCGTGCGCAAACGTGCAGGATCAGGGCACGACCGTGCAGCGACGCCAGCGGTTTGCCGGGCAGGCGCTGTGAGCCGTAACGCGCCGGGATCACCACCTTGAAACGCATCACACCGCCTCGTCGGTTTTCAGTTCGCGGGCCTCGTCTTCCAGCATGACGGGAATGCCGTCGCGCACCGGAAACGCCAGACGGTCGGCCTTGCACACCAGTTCCTGCTCAGCCTTGCGATACAGCAACGGGCCTTTGCAGATCGGGCACACCAGGATTTCAAGCAGTTTCATGTCCATGCGGTTGTCCTTCAGGCTTCGTGACGTGACAGACGAGCGATGATGCCGGCGAGCAATCGTTGCTTCACGTCGGGATCGAACCGTGCCTCGGCGGTCACGTACCAGTGATTCTCGAGCGGCATGCCCTTGCATTTTACGGCGTCCTTCTCGGTCATGAGCACGGCTTGCGCATCGCCGAACCGCCAGTCCTGCGGCCGGGGCTGCGCGTGGTCCGGCAGTGCGCGACCGTCCACTTCAAGCCCCTGCGCGACCAGTGCCGCAAAGAACTGCGTGGGATCGGCGATGCCGGCCACGGCATGCACCGGTTCAGCGGCAAAATCCCCGATGTCGCGAACGCGGCCGTCCGCAAGCGAGACTGCGCCGGTCAAGGCCAGTTGCATGTTCAATGCCGCGTCCGGCACGCCGGCCGGACGACTGTCGCCGCCCTTGAGCACCGTGAAATCACAACGCCTGAGACGTCGCGCGGGTTCACGCAAGGGACCGGCCGGCAGGCACCAGCGGTTGCCGAGCCCGCGCTGCCCGTCCAGCATGATGATCTCCACCCGGCGCGGCAAACGGTAATGCTGCAAGCCGTCGTCACTCACGATCACGTTGATCGGGTGGCGATCAATCAGCAACTGCGCGGCCGCGAGCCGGTCCGGCCCGGCCACCACCGGCACGCCGGTGCGGCGCGCCAGCAGCACCGCTTCGTCCCCCACGTCCTGCGCCGTACTGTCCGCCGTCACCTCGCGCGGCCACGTGCGGGCCTTGCCGCCGTAACCGCGCGTCAGTATTCCGGGGTGATAACCGGCTTCACGCAGGGATTGAGCGAGCCAGATCGTGAACGGTGTCTTGCCGCTGCCGCCGACGCTGATGTTGCCCACCACGATGACCGGCACCGGCAAGGCGCCGGGCAGCAGGATGCCGGTGCGGTACAGACTGCGGCGCAGGCCGCTCAGGATCGCGAACAGCACACTCAGCGGCGTCAACAGCCAGATCGGCCGTCTGCCGTACCAGCCCCGCAGCAGCCAGTCGTGCAGCCAGCGTTTCATCCGCCGCCGGCGTCGCGGAACTGCATGCGGTACAGCAGGGCATAGTGCCCGTCCTGCGCCAGCAATTCGGCGTGCGCGCCCTGCTCCACGATGCGACCGCGCTCCAGCACCAGGATGCGGTCCGCGCGCTCCACGGTGGACAGGCGGTGTGCGATGACCAGTGTGGTACGCGCCCGCATGAGCCGCTCCAGTGCGGACTGGATGTGTCGTTCGGATTCGCTGTCGAGTGCGGAAGTCGCCTCGTCCAGGATCAGCAGCGGCGCATCCTTGAGCAGCGCACGCGCGATGGCAATGCGCTGGCGCTGGCCGCCGGACAAAAGCACGCCGCGGTCGCCCACCACGGTGTCGAACCCCTGCGGCAATGCCCGGATGAACTCCAGGGCATTGGCAGCTTCCGCGGCGGCCACGATGTCCGCTTCGCCGCGGTCCGCCAGGGTGCCGTAGGCGATGTTGTTGCGGATGCTGTCGTTGAACAGCATCACGTCCTGATTCACCATCGCGATCTGTTCGCGCAGGTCATGCAGCCGGTAATCCTGCAACGGCACGCCGTCCAGCAGGATCTGGCCGGCCACCGGATCGTAGAACCGCGCCACCAGTCCCGCCAACGTGGATTTGCCGCTGCCGGAGCGCCCCACCAGCGCCAGCGTCCTGCCCGGCTCGATGCGGAACGAGACATCGTGCAGCACCGGACCCTTGGCCGCGGTATAGGCAAAATCCAGATGCTTGAATTCCAGCGCGCCCTGCGCACGCGCGAGTGTGCGTGCACCGCCCCCGGTTTCGGCTTCTTCATCCAGCAATTCGAAGATGCTCTGCCCGGCCGCGATGCCCTTCTGCAGGGGCGCATTGATGTCCGTCACGTGTTTGAGCGGCGCCATCAACAGCAGCATGGCGGACAGGAACGAGGCGAAGGTGCCGACCGACACCACGCTCAGCATGGACGGCAGCGTCGCCACGTAAATCACCAGCGCAATGCCGGCACCGGCAATCAACTGGATGATGGGGCTGGAGCCGGCATTCACCAGCACCAGTTTCATGTTGAGGTAGCGGTTGCGTTCGTTGACGGTCTCGAAATGCCGCAATTCCTGCTGCTCGCCGCCGAACAGCTTGACGATGCGGTGCCCGGTCACCACTTCTTCCGCCACCCGGGTCACGTCGCCCATCGAGTCCTGGATGCGGGTGCTGTAACGCCGGAACAACGCGCTCACGTACCGCACCAGCAACCCGATCAGCGGCCCGACGACGAGGATGAACAGCGACAGTTTCCAGTTCAGGTAGAACATCAGGCCGATCAGGCCGAGAATGGTGAGTCCGTCGCGGATCAGTACCGTGACGGCATTGGTGGTGGCTTCCGCGACCTGCTCGATGTTGTAGGTGAGTTTCGAGATCAGCATGCCGGACGACGAGGCGTCGTAATAGCGCGTCGGCAGGCGCAGCAACTGGCGGAACGCCTGTCCGCGCAGGGTCTTGATGACGCCGCGCCCCACCCAACTGATGAAATACGCCGACAGGAATCCCGCCGTGCCGCGCAGCAGGAACAGCGCCACCACCAGCAGGGGGATCTGGCGGATGCTGTGCGGGTCGTGCGCCACGAAGCTCTTGTCCATGAGCGGCTTGATCAACGCCGCGAATGCGGGCTGGGTGAGCGCGTACACCACCATGCCGGTGATGGCGAGTGCAAACATCGCCCAGAAAGGCGCCGCATAAGCCAGTAAACGCCGATACACCTGCATGATGTTGGGCCCGGCGTGACTGGTGGCGGCGGAACTCATTGTGCGGGCGGCTTGCTGGTAAGAATCTGCAACTGGGTGAATCCCAGTGCACCGGCCACGTCCATGACCGTCACCACCGCCTGATGCGTGGAACGCGCATCGGCACGCAGCACGATCGGGATGTCGCGGCGCTCGCCCGCCGCCGCCAGCAGCGCGCCGCGTATTGCATCGGGACTGGTGCCGGCAACCGGCTTCTGGTTCACGAAGTAACGGCCCTGTTCATCCACTGTCACGTCAATGCCGGTGATGCGCTGCGGTGCGGGACCCACGCTGGCGGTCGGCAACTGCACTTGCAGACTGGTGTTCTGGATGAACTGCGTGCTCATCATGAAGAACACCAGCAGCATCAGCACCACATCCACCAGCGAGATGAGGTTGAACTCCGGATCCTCCCAGTTGCCGCTGCGCAGTTTCAATTGCGCGCTCCGCGCACCGAATTCATGAGCCGCATGGTTTCGCGTTCCATGCGCACCACCAATTCGTCCACCTTGCCGCGCAGGTAGCGATGCGCGATGTAGGCGGGAATCGCCACCGTCAACCCTGCGACGGTGGTAATCAGCGCCTGGGAAATACCGCCGGCCAGCACCGTCGGATTACCGAGCCCGTTGCTGGAAATGGCGGCGAACACGTGCATGATCCCGATCACGGTACCGAGCAGCCCCAGCAGCGGCGAGATCGTGGCAATGGTGCCGAGTGAAATCAGGTAACGGTCCAGCTCGTGCACCACGTGCCGGCCGGTATCCTCGATGGCCTCGTTCATCACGTCGCGGTCGTTGTTGCGGTTCGCGAGACCCGCCGCCAGGATCCGGCCCAGCGGTGAACCCGTGCGCAGGGCCTGCAGACGCTCGTCATCGAGTTCGCCGGCCTTGAACCAGCTCCATGCCTGCGCGGCCAGATGCTCCGGCGCGACACGCCGGGTTTGCAGCGTCCACAGCCGTTCCGCCACGATGGCCACCACGACGATCGAACACAGAATCAGCGGCGCCATGATCCAGCCGCCAGCCTTGATGATTTCGAACATGAACGCCGCGTATCCGGTTGGGAATCTGGCGCATGATACTGGATTTTCAGCGGGCAGCGAATCTCAGTGCAGCGTCCAGACACGCGCCGCATCCATGCGCCAGCGGCCGGCGATGACCGGTTGCCGGCCCGGCCGGAAACTCACGCGGAGGGCGCCGTCGTGCACCGAATCGGCGAGCGCGGCACCGGCCGCACGATAGCGCGCCGCGACTTCCGGTTTCGGGAAATGCCAGCGGTTGCGGTAACCCACCGGGAACAGCACCAGCGCGGGCGCCACCGCGCGGACAAATGCGGGACTGGACGAGGAATTGCTGCCGTGATGCGGCGCCACCAGCACCTGCGCCGACAGCCCATCGGCTTGCAGGGCAAGCAGGCGCCGCTCGCCCTTGCGCATCAGATCGCCGACCAGCAGGGCACTGCCGCCGGCGCCGCTGATGCGGAGTACGCAGGAGGCGTCATTGCCGTGGGCGGGTGCCGCGGAATCCGGATACAGGACCTCGAAATTCACGCCGTCCCAACGCCAATGCTGTCCGCGGATGCACGACCAGGTATCGGGAAAACGGCCGACCGCGCCGGACAACACCGGTATGCCGGGAAATGCGGCGCGCAATCGCGGCAAACCGCCGGCATGGTCGTTGTCCTCGTGACTGACCATCACCAGGTCCGGGCGGCCCACGCCGCGTGCCTGCATCCACGGCAGCAGCACCAGTTTCACGGTGTCGGACTGGGGCGAGAACGCGGGGCCGGTGTCATAAATCAGCGTGTGGTGCGCGGTGCGAATCACCGCGGACAGGCCCTGCCCCACGTCCAGCAACACCAGATCAAATCCGCGCGCCGGTATCGCGGCGCTGCCCGGTACGAACAGCGGCAGCAGCAGCATGACGCCCAGCCAGCGTGCCGGTATGCCGCGCGGTGCCAACAGCCACACGGCGCCCAGGCCGGCCATCGCCAGGGCGAACATCCCGGATGCGGAAGCGGCCAACTGGGCATGCGGCAGCGCCGCCAGGTAGTCCAGCACTTTCCAACTCAGACTCATGCCGAGTGCCGCCAGTTTGAGCAGCAGCACCCCCGCGCCATGCCAGAGCGGCAGCAGCAGCGTGCCGACCAGAATCAGCGGCACCAGCACACCGTACACCGGCACCGCCACCAGATTCGCCAGCGGCGCCACCAGTGCGGTGCGGTGAAAGAAAAACACCAGCAGGGGCAACAGGCCGACACCCACCGCCCACTGGGTGCGCAGCAAATCCCGCAACCAGCCGCTTTTCAGTCCCGGCCTCGCGCCCATGACGTAAAGAATTGCCGCGACTGCGCCAAACGACAACCACAGGCCGATGCTGTACGCGGAAAACGGCTGCCACAACAACACCACCAGCAGCGCCAGACCCAGGAGATCCTGCCAACGCGTGCCGCGTCGCCACAGCACCGCGCCCGTCACCGCCACCACCATGATCAGTGCGCGCTCGGTCGGGACGGAAAATCCGGCCATCGCGGCATACACGCAGGCCATGAGCATGGCGGCCACGCTGGCCGCCAGCGGCGCGGGCAAGCGCTCACACAGCCACGCGCTGCGTCGCCACAACAACCGCGTCAGCAGATACACGAGGCCCGCCAGCAGTCCGATGTTGAGGCCGGAAATGGCGACCAGGTGTGCGGTGCCGGTGTCGCGGAACACCTGCCACTGTGCCTGCGTGATGCCGCTGGTGTCGCCGACTGCCAGCGCCGCCGCGACTCCGGCAAATTCGCTGCCCGCCAGGGCCGACTTGATCGCGACGGACACCGCGGCACGTGCCCGCAGCAACGGATAACGCGGGGCGTCGGGCAACAAGACAGCCCGGTTGTGGCGCACGTAACCGGTCGCGCCGATGCCCTGCTGGAACAACCAGCCTTCGTAATCGAAGCCCCCCGGATTCATGTAGCCGCGCGGGCGTTTGAGCCGGACCGTGAACCGCCAGTGCTGACCTGCTGCCAATGCCGAGTGATGGCCCGACCAGGTCAGGCGCAATTGCGCGGGTACGCCGTCTCCCGGCGCACGACCGTCCAGACTTTCGACCTCGAAGCGGAAACGCAGGTAATCCGGCTCCGGCTGCGGAATCGAAGCCACCCAGCCCGACACTTCATGCTCGCCGCCCTCGAGTTGCGGGATGAGACGGTGATCCAGGGTCTGCTGCGCCGCGAGCCAGACCCACGCGAACCCGAATACCGCGAACAGCAGGAAGCGCGTCTCGCGTCGGAGTGCAAGCAGCAGCGTGAGCGGCAGCAAGATGCTCACCACCAGCCCCGCCGGCGGCAACTGCCGGAACCACAGCAGCGCCAGCATCCCGAGCAACATCGCCATCCCTGCGCGTGACATGTTTCGTTCCCGTACCTGGAAAGTGGATAATAGCGGCTCGCGCCATCCGCGGCCTCAACCCGGTGTCAGCCGCCAACCCCGACAGGGCAGATATAAAGAATCGCGGCAGCACTGACAACCCCGGCCATACGCACCCCCGCCGGCGGTGCCTGTCCCATGAATCAGGAGCGTTCGCGGGTCCATGCCACGCAAATTTCTCAAGAAGCTGATGCCGGACCGGCATGCCCTGCACGCGCGCCTGCATGGCGCCTGGTACATGCGCCCGTTCCAGGCCCTGCTGCACGATCCCGCACTGTGGCATATCAACCGGCGCGGCAGTTGCGGTGCGCTGGCACTGGGCCTGTTCATCTGCTGCCTGCCGGTGCCCGGTCACATGCTGTTGGCGGTACTGGGCGCACTGTTCTGGCGCTTCAATCTGCCGATCGCGGTGGTCTCCGTGTGGGCCAACAATCCGCTCACGTTCGGCCCCATTTATTACCTGGGCTACAAGATCGGTACGCTGATCCTGCAACTCAGCCCGCATCCCTTCCCCGCGCACATGAGCTTCCACTGGATACTGGCGGAATTCAGGCACATCTGGGAGCCCTTGTGGCTCGGCAGCGTGCTGCTGGGGATGGTGTTCGCGTTCGCGGGTTATGCCGCGTTGCGATTCACCTGGTACGTCTCGATCCGCGGACGCTGGCTGCGGCGCCGGCATGCGCGCGCGCGCAAATCGGATTCCTGAACCCCTAGCCGCGCAATACGCCTTCCTGAAGATGCAGCACCCGGTCCATGCGGGCCGCGAGGCGCGGGTCGTGGGTCACCAGCACCAGACTGGTGTTGAAGTCGCGATTCAGTTCCAGCATCAGTTCATACACCCGCTCACCGGTATGGGCATCCAGGTTGCCGGTCGGCTCGTCCGCCAGCACCACTGCCGGCCGGTGAATGAGCGCACGTGCCACGGCCGCACGCTGTCGTTCGCCGCCGGACAACTGGCCGGGTTTGTGTTGCAGGCGCTGTTCCAGCCCCACGCGCTGCAACAGCGCGCTTGCCTGCTGCACCGCCTGCGCCGGTTCGCTGCCGCGAATCAGCAGCGGCATCGCCACGTTCTCCAGCGCCGTGAATTCCGGCAGCAGATGGTGGAACTGGTAAACGAACCCGACCGCACGGTTGCGCAACCGGCCGCGCGCGGCATCGTCCAGACGCGTCATGGCCTCACCCGCCACCCAGACCTCACCCGCGCTGGGCGTGTCGAGGCCGCCCAGGAGGTGCAGCAGCGTGCTCTTGCCGGAGCCGGAAGCACCCACGATGGCAACGCGCTCACCCGGCATGACCTCGAGCCGGACACCGTTCAGCACCTCGACCCGATCACCGACCTCCGTGAAATGACGGCTCAACTGTTCGCAGCGCAACACCGGCATCGTGACGGATGTGTCACTCATAGCGCAGTGCCTCGGCCGGCTGGGTACGGGCGGCGCGCCAGGCCGGATACAGTGTCGAGAGCACCGTCAGCACAAACGTGGACAGCGTGATCTTGAGTACGTCACCCGGATAAATGTCCGAAGGCAGGTCATTGATGTAATACACGCTGGCCGGGAAAATCTGCGCATCGAACAGGTGGCGGGCGAATTCCAGCAGGTTGTTGACGTTGATCGCCAGCAGCACGCCCAGCACCAGACCCAGCAGCGTGCCGAGGAATCCGATGATCGTGCCCTGCACCACGAACACGCCCATGATGCCGCGCGGCGTGAACCCGAGCGTGCGCAGGATGGCAATGTCGGATTGCTTGTCGGTTACCGCCATCACCAGCACGATCACGATGCTGATGGCCGCCACCAGGTCAATCAGCGACAGGATCACGAACATCACCGTCTTTTCGATCGAGATCGCGGCCCACAGGTTCGCATTCTGCCGGGTCCAGTCGCTGATGTAGTACTCGCCCCGGAAACGCCGCACCAAATCGCGCGCCGCCTGCGGCGCCAGCAGATTGTCATCCAGCTTGAGGCGCACACCGGTCACGCTCTTGTCCATGTCGTAGAGGATTTGCGCATCGTGCAGCGAGATCAGCGCCAGTGCGCTGTCGTACTGGTACACACCGGCATCGAATACGCCCACCACCGTGAAACGCCGCAAACGTGGGACGATACCGGCCGGCGTCACGTTGCCCTGCGAGATCATCAACACCACCTTGTCGCCGGTGCCGACGCCCAGCGCGTAGGCAAGATCCTTGCCCAGCACGATGCCGTATCCGCCGGGTTTGAGGTCCGCGAGGCTGCCGGACACCATCTTGCGCGCAATGTCGGACACTCTGCCGGAATCGGCCGGCACCACGCCGCGCACCATCGCACCGCTCATGTTGGAGCCGTTCGCCAGCATGGCCTGGTCTTCCACGTAGGGCGCCATGCCGGTGACGTGCGCCGTGCCCTCCAGGCTCTGCATCACGCCCTGCCAGTCGTGCAGCCGGCCGTCAAATC
>DASSRV010000070.1:0-4815 GCA_035701605.1 Gammaproteobacteria bacterium | reverse complement strand
AGGACGGCACGGCAATGCCGCGTACCTGCAAGGCCACCAGTATTTTCGTATTCAGGGCGTTGAGTGCTGTGTCGTCGAGTCCTGGGGCACGGTAACGGAAGTTGACGACATTGAGCGGTACAGGCGCCAGCAATTCGAGTTTTGGCTGTGCTTTCACCAGCGAAGCAAGGTATTCCGCCTGCTGCACGTTCTGCGCCACGAGCCGGCCGAATTTGCCGATGCCGTAGGCCTTGAGATTCATCCAGGCCTTGAGGGCGCGGAAGCTGCGTGACAACTGCGGCCCGTAATTCGCAAACATGACGTCGGATTTGGCCACACCGCCGCCAATGCTGTGCAGATAACTGGCTTCGGCCGCGAACGCCGCCTTGTGCGCGTCGGCGGAGCGCACCAGGACGCAGCCGATGTCGTAGGGCATATACATCCATTTGTGCAGGTCGAAGGCAAGCGAATCGGCGCGTTGCATGCCGTCGAGGAGGCCGCGGCGTGCCGGATCCAGGATCGCCAGCGCGCCGAAGGCACCGTCCACGTGCAGCCAGAGCTTTTCGTCGCGACAGAAATCCGCCAGTTCATTCAGAGGGTCCACTGCGCCGGTGTTCACGGTACCGGCATTGGCGACGATGCAGAACGGCAGCATCCCGGCACGCTTGTCACTCGCCACCTGCGCACGCAAGGCAGCCATATCGAGGCGGTAATCCTCGTCCACCGCGATCAGCACCAGCGATTCGGTGCCGAGGCCCATGAGTTCGACCGCACGCTGTACCGAGTTGTGGGTTTCGGTGGAGGTGTACACGCGCAGGCGCGGCCGTTGTGCCAGGCCTTCCCTGCGCACCGCGAACGGTGCCACGTGGTGACGCGCGACATTGAGTGCGATCAGGTTGGCGACCGAGCCGCCGCTGGTCAGGACGCCGCCTGCATCCTGCGGGAAGCGCATGATGGCTTTCAGCCAGTCCAGCAATTGCAGTTCGGCGTAGGTGGAGCCCTGATCGAAACCGCCCGCATTGGAATTGAGATTGGCACACAGCAGTTCTGACAACATGGCGAGTGGTGTGCCGGTGCCGATCACCCAGCCCCAGAAACGCGGATGAGTGTTGCCGAGTGCGTAGGGTGCGAGCAGTTCCTGGTAATCCCGATACGCGGCGGCCTCGCCCACGCCTTCCTGCGGAACAGGGGTCTTGAACCGTTCGCGTACCGCATCGGGAACGGGTTGCCAGACCGGCCGTTGACGGGCTTCAGCCTGATAGTCGAGCGCGTCATCGAGGATTTGATGGGCCAGACGACGGAACGCCTCCCAGTTTTCGGGGTCGAGCGATTCTTCGCTGAGATCATGCATGGCGGGCTCCGCAGGTGCAGGTGATGACGAGCCCGGTTCTGCGCGGGTCGCGTGAACAATCCGGCGGCTTCCGACCGCGTCCTTGTTGCGCCGGGTTGTGATTCAAACGGGCGTCATTATAGTATCCGCTCGGGCCGGATTCGTGCGACTTGCTTCGGATCGGGTAAGCACCGGGAGGATTGCCATGCTGATGATTATCCTGAATCTTGTCCATATCGTGGCCGGCGTTTTCTGGGGCGGCGCCGTGTTGCTGCTCGCGGTGTGCATCGGTCCCGCCGTGGATGCGGCCGGCGCGGCCGGCAGCGCGTTCATGCACAAACTCATGGTGGAAGCGCGTTTTGCCATGGCGATGGGCATCAGCGGCGGCCTGACGATGCTTTCGGGATTGATCATGTACTGGATGGTGTCGGGCGGACTGGCGTCGGCCTGGCTGACATCCACGCACGGTATTCTGATCAGCGTGGGCGCCATATGCGGTATTGCGACTGCGGTGCTGGGCGGCGCGGCGTCAAAGCGCGCCGGCAAGCGCATGAGTGCGCTCGCGGCTGAAATTCAGGCGGCGGGCAATGCGCCGAATGAGACGCAGCAGGCCGAAATGCAGGGACTGAAACTGAAGTTGCGCCGAAGCTCCGTGGTCAGCGGCTGGCTGATCCTGATCGCCATCGTCTGCATGGCATTGGCCCGGACTTTTTGAGTGAGCAGGATCGCACCGTAGCTGTTACAAGGCTCATTTCACCAACGTTGTTTTCACCTTGTGCCGGCGGGCTGCCGCGGCCAGGATGCTGTCTGCTGTGAGCAGAGGCAGTTTCTGGGTCAAGGCCAATGCGAGATGCAGGGCATCGAGTGGATGCAGGGTGGTACCCAGGGCGCCGACCAGGCTCCGGGCCCTGGTGTAATGCTCGGCAGTCAATGCAAGCCGGTGGTAGTAGCCATCCGCGACGTGTGCCGTGAACGCTTCCAGAATCTTGCGGGCCTTTGATTCGCCGAATTCCCCGAGCCGGTATTTCTTCGCAACCAGGGAGCAGAACTCGACTTCCGTGAGCGAGCTGATGACGGGTTCCCCGATGGATCGCAGGGCGGTCTCGGCGGCGGCACTCGAAGGTTCCGGGCAATAGTAGGCACCGAGGATGCTGGTATCTATATAGGTCCTCATTTCATGGCGCGCTCCGCGCGCAACAACGCTGCCGCCGGCGTTCCGACTCTGCCGATTCCTTCCCGGAATTCAGTCAGCTCGGGCAGTTTCCTGTGAAGCTTGCGTGCCGGGCCAAGCTGGGCGACTGCTTTCCCCTGACGGGTGATGAGGATGTGTTCGCCGAGTTCCACCCGTGCAATCAGGCCCCGCAGGTTCTGACGGGCTTCCTTTATGCCGATCTGTTTCATGAGACTGCCCGGATAAGGTGTACACACGAAGTGTACCCTTTTTGGGTCAGGAAGGTCAAAAGACTCCCGATTGTGCGGGTCGGCTCGAGGCTATCCTGTCGCGCCCCGTCCACTCGGGATGGGTGTCGTTCCGCGCTCAGGCTCAGACTGTGCCGTTCGGTTTGGAGCGGCCCGCATCACTGCCGCGTCGCCAGTTACCGGCCAGCGTGTAGAAGCCGCCGATGATGATGAACACGGGCCACCACAGACCCCAGTCGAGGTCCAGCAGGAAGAACAGCGCCACGATGATGATGGCGCATCCCGAGATCAGGGAATGCAGGGTATTGCCATCCATGCGGCCGAGCCGGCGATAGCGCTGCCAGGCGTAGCTCAATGGTCCAATGGAGGCGATCAGGATGAACAGCGCCCACCAGTTGTGGTACAGCATGAACGGGAAATGAATGCCGAAATTGTTCAGCAGGAAAAACAGGCCGATCAGGATGATGACGATGCCTGCGGCGAAGCCTCCGCCATAACGGTAACAGCGGTCGGCGCGGTAGGGTTCCATCAGCCTTCTCCCTGTGGTTTCATGGTGACTTTCAAGGTAGGCGAAACCGCGTCGTCCGGCAAGTGACAATCGTCAGATGAGGCAAGGGACGGCGTGGGTGGAGTCACCCTATCAACCAAACCGCGGGTAGGGCGCGTGACTGCCCTCACATCGCAAATTCATAGGCCATCTTCACGAATACCTGAGTCTGGTTGCCGTCGAACAGCGGCTGGTTGAGGGTCTGGGCATCGCTCTTGCGATAACCGGCGTAGAAGTGCGTCCAGGGCGTCGGTTCGTAGGCAAACAGCAGGGTGTAAAGGCTGTTTCTCTCGGTGTGGTTGACCGGGCTCGCGTAATTGGCCAGGTTGCGATGGATCACGTCGCGTTCCGCGCTGAGTTCGGTGTACACGCGGCTGGTGAAGAACCACAGTGCGCGCAACTGCGTGCCGCGCTCGCTGAACAACCGCAGATTGCCTGACAGCGGCGTCTGCGCGTTCAGGTACTGGTAGGAATCCACCAGGTCCAGTTCCAAGCGGTCCACCGGATACACTTGCAGTTTCACGCGGAATTGCGGGCCGTGGCCCTTGTCGCCGGTCAGGTAGTCCACGTCCTCGCCCAGCCGCAGGCTGGTGCTGAAGTAGGTGAAATGCGCATTGGGATTGGACGAGAACGAAAGCGTGCTGTAGCGCAGGTGCACCAGTCCGGCCGGCGTCAATTGGCGGTCGTCCGGATACCAGTTCAACTGCAAGGTGCTGCTCTGCGCACCGTTCACCGCCAGCGAGGGCGCGAATGAGCGCAGCACCAAGTTGCCCTGATCGTCGTCGGTGCGGGTCAGCAGCAGTTGCGGTGTGAGGTTGTTGATCCAGCCGTTCGATGCCGGATAGAAACCGTAGCCCAGGCTACCGTCGTATTCGACGATGTCCACCTGCGGCATGAAGCCTTCCCAGGCGCGGAAGTCACGGCCCAGGTGCTGGTAGGTGGTATCCCAGTTCCAGGTGTCGGTGACGTGCGACCAGTCGAGGTAGGCCGCGTGATCGTGCAGCGATTGCCCGAGCCAGCCGGCGTACAGGTCCGGCCGCTCTGGGTTGCGTGTCGCGCTGACGAGATATTGCGCGCGCACGCGGTCGGAAGAGCTGGGTGTCCACAGGATGTCCGGTCCTGCCACCAGGTTGTGGCTGTCATCCTGGTATTTGCGGTAGGTGAACAGGCCGCCGATGCGCCAGTCGCCCGCGAAGCTCTGGAAACGGCCCAACGTGGCGGTGGATTCACCGGGCTGCTCCACCACGCTCGATGACAGGAGGCCGGGTTCGATGAGACCGCCGCCACCGCGATCACGGCTGGCAAGCAGCGTGTAATTGGCGCCATCCAGTTGCTGGGTCAGGCGCGCGCCCCAGCGTGGCTCGCCGATGCTGCGTGTGTAAATGGCCTGCAGCGGTGTGGACAGGAGGTTCTTGCTTTCCAGGAAAAACGGACGCTTTTCCGGGAACAGCAGCGCGAACTGATTGTTGGCGGTGGGCTGGAAATCATCCGATTCCACCTGCGAGAAATCCGGCTTCCACATGCCGTCCACTACGGTGCC